>CAZUXO010000294.1:0-14762 GCA_964624325.1 uncultured Dehalococcoidales bacterium | reverse complement strand
CTGATTCCTCATTTCCTACCTTTACAGTGCTTCATCTCCCTATTCATAGTTCCAGCGTGTTCTATTCGATAAACTAGCTGATTATCAGCTCCTCCCGTGGAATCAAAAGGATTGCCTACTTTACAGGTAACTTTTTGTTACGCATCCAGTCCACCGTTATTTGAACAGCTTCATCTAAATCGTAAGGTAAGTTCCCAGATATGGTTGAATCGATATCAAACACAAAACTTGTCAGTATATTCTTCAGCCTGGTTGTCGATAATGGCGGAACCTCAACCCCGGCTAGTTTCAAAGCATCCCCTGCGACCGCCGTTATCTTCAACGCCCAGACTGGTAATGTATAGATTCTCCGCGCGTTAAAAGCTTTCTGTATAAGATTCGTCCATTCCTGCATATCCAGAGGCTGAGAATCCGCCAAGTAAAGCGTCCTTCCATGCACCTGTTGTTTGGGAGCTTGTAGTAAGTTATCTAACTGGTAAACAGTATTGCCTACAAATCCCATTGATTGGGTAACCTTAATTCCTTTGGGGTGAACATATAGCCCCCTTTGTATCATGTTGAAGAGGTTTTTATACGGTACATCAAACCAGGGGCCCCAAATGCCAGTAGGGCGCACTATCACCCATGAATAGGGGGACTCTCCCGCTTCTCGTACAACTTTTTCACCCAGCACCTTACTTCCGCCGTACAGAGTTTCCGGACAATAATCATCCCCACTCTTTGGCTGGTAATCAATCCTGCAAACGGCCATACTCGATGTAAAGATTATTCTTTCTACTGCTGAAGAGCCTTTAGCTGCTTCAATGACGTTTCTAACACCCTGGATATTTGTAGCATAATCTTCTAACTTCCTACCTCTATCACTGGTGCCAGTCTGCGCAGCTAAATTTATAATATGCGAAGGTGAAAAATTAGAGACCTCAGCGCGTAAACTTTCGATGTCCAGAATATTGATGTTTTTCCAGTAGGGCGTGTGCGCAGGGATCTTAGGCGGGGCTATGTCGATGTTAACGACTGTTGCGCCATTCGAAAGGTAATACTCAACAAGGTTTGTACCTATGAACCCTGACCCGCCAGTTATCAATATTCTCATTACAGCTATTCCTAAAATTCAGCACTCGCCTTGATATTATCCCAATTGTCTGTAAACCACCCGTAAACTTTATTCACGCCATCTTCAAACTTTACTATGGGCTTGTATCCTAATATACTTTCAGCTTTCTCAATCGACGACAATAACCTTGTCTTGACGTCCCAATCTCTTCGCTGGGTAAATTTTACCCCGGCCTTGTTGCCGGTAATCTCATTCACCAGTTTAGCCATGTCAATCACCGTATGTTCTTTGCCAGAACCAAGGTTGATAGCTTGCCCTATGGCCTTTTCTTCTATTCCCATGGCAAGCAAACCGCTGACAATGTCTTCAACATAAGTCCAGTCCCTGGTTTCGGTACCATCACCGGTTATGGGAAGGGGTTGCCCGTGCATGGCCCAGTACATGAAATTCGGGATTACATTGCGATATCTTCCGGGCACTTCACCCGGACCGAAGACATTGAAGAACCTGGCATTGACAATGGGAAGTCCATAAAGATTGTGGAAGTAATTGGTGTATAGCTCCCCCAGCAGTTTGGTCACCTGGTAAGGCGTGTGCAAACTTATGGATATGTTGTGTTCTTTAAACGGCTGTTTGGATTCCAGACCATATACACCACAACCGGAAGAGGAATAGACAAAACGCTTTACCTTAGAAAGGTGGGCATATTCCAGCACTTTAAGAATGCCCATGCCGTTAACCATCAGGTCTGTTTCAGGATTATCAACCGAATTCTGGTTGGCGAAGTGAGCTGCCAGGTGAAAAACGTATTCGGGAGATGTTCTAAATGCCCGCTTCAGCATTTCGTCATCAAGAATGCTGCCTTTAATGAATGTAACATTGCTTGATTTGGGGATGTTCCATTCATAAGCGGATGAAAGGTCATCCAGTATTACGATATTTCCGGCTTCAGCCTTGACAAGGGCTTTGACCAAATTTGATCCAACGCAGCCGGCACCGCCGGTAACAAGAACCGTTTTGCCTTTGTACTCTTTCAAATAGTCTGTCATATTTTTTGCTTTATTGCCTCCTGTATGAGCCGTTCAAACTCATCGGTGATTTTATCCCAGCTATTCCTTTCGGCAAATCGCCTGGCTTTGGCTCCAAGGTTAGCAACATTTCCATTTGAAAACAATTCCATGGCTTTATCAACAGCATCTTCGGGCCGGTCAATATACACCACGCCGTTATCTGCGCCAAACTCTTTCACAACACCGGGTAACCTGGTGGATATTACCGGCTTTTTCATCGCCATATACTCGTAAAGCTTGATGGGAACGATGTCCTGCATTATGGGTTCATGGGGATAGGCAGGCAGCAGGCATATATCGGCGGCGGCTATAAGACCCGGAATTTCCTGATAAGGCTTTTTGCCTGTCAGGATGATGTTGTTCTGGAGGCTATATTTATCCCGAATAGCCTTGAGTTCTTCACAGGCATCGCCTTCGCCGACAACAAGAAGCTTAAGTTGGTCATTACCAAGAGCCGCTACCCTTTGCGCTACTTCCTTCAAGCCTGAAAAGTGATATAGAAAACCCATGAAGAACAAGACGCGGTCTTCCGGGGTTATGCCGTATTGCCGCCTTACTTTTTTGCCGTCAATACTGAGGTTGAATTTATCCGTGTCAATTCCAGCTCGCAATAAGCGCGTTCTTTGTGCCTGAGCGCCAAGGCCCACAGTCAACTCTTTAAGAGATTCATTGATAGACAATACCATGTCGGAACGCTTCAAGGCATAACCCTCAAGGGATTTTCCCAGGGCGCGGAATAAGCGGTTGGGAATCAAGAGATGGAGAACATCTATCCAGTAGTAAATGAAAGGTATTTTAGTATGCCTGACCAGCTGAACGGCGCTACAGCTGTTCAAAATGCCGAAGCCGACAACGGCATCCGGACGGAATTCCTTGATCTGTCTTTTGATCTCCCGCCGGTGAGAAACAACGATGGAGACGTAGTCCATAAGGGGCAGTTTAATGAAACCCGGACGGATGACGGTGATACCGGCCTCCGGGTGGATCTTGGTTACATTTTTGAAGACGGTGCGTTTGGAATATAGCCCTTTGACGCCGTTAGTTCTCCAGGAAAGCTCATGGTCAATAGCCAGCACCTCATGCCCTCTGAGCGCCATCATCTCGGCCAGATGGTGCTGCTGGGCAGGGTAGCGCTTTAACCAGTCGGTTTCCTGGAGGAAGAGCAACTTCATGCTATGCGGTATTCCCTTTTCATCCATTCGATAGTTTTAGGTATTCCCTGTTCAAGGGTTATCCTGGGGTCGTGCTTGAGGTCACGCCGTATTTTGGAGAAATCCATATGCTTGACACGCGTGGTGAAGGGTTCGGCTTCTTTATAGGTCACTCTGGAATCATCTTTGCCCAGGCATTTCAGGATAAGGTCGGAGACATATTTGATATCGTGCTCCCATTCCTCTTTAGCGCCGACATTATAGACTTCACCGGGCTTGAAGTTGTCAACGATATTGGCGAAGGTGCGGCAGGTGTCTTCCACATAGTCGAAGATGCGCTTGTGGCCCAGGTAGACGGTATATGGTTCACCTCTGAGGGCTTTGTATATGAACATGGGAATCACGCCCCTGTAAGGGCTGTAGTGCTCGTGGGGGCCATAGGCGTTGACCGGGCGGACGCGCACCGTTTCGGTGCCGAACATGGCAGCCGAGTTCAGCACCTGCATTTCACCCACCCATTTCGTCATGGCGTAATCGTTCATCTGCTTGATGGGTATTTTATCCATGACATCTTCGCTCATAACGCCGTCCCAGTCGCCATAAACTTCGGCGCTGCTGAAGAAGATGGTGCGGAATTTCTTCTGTTCCTGAATCCTGAGAAGGTTTTTGGTGCCAACTACGTTGGTAAGCCACAGGTTTTCATAGTAGTCCTCGCCGTTCCACCTGCCGTATTCGGCTGCCAGGTGGTAAACGAAGTCAAAATCGTGCTTCTCGAAGATCCTTTCGAGCTGGCGGAATTTGGAAACGTCACAGCGGATATAGTTTAATGTGCCGGATTGGGTAAGGTCGCATACCCAGACGTCGTGCCCTCTTTTTATCAGCTCAGGGACGATGTTGGAGCCGATTAAGCCCAGGCCGCCGGTAACCAGAATCTTAGCCATCATTGCCTCCGGTAACGATATTCACTATCTTTTCGCTGGCTCTGCCGTCGCCAAACGGGTTGTGCCAGTCGCGCTTCTTTGAAAGCATGGTTTCAGCACATTCCATGATTTTCCGCCGGTCAACCCCTGCCAGCATGTTGGCGCCCACTTCCACGGTTTCAGGCCTTTCGGTGTTGTCTCTAAGGGTAACGCAGGGCACTTTCAGGATACAGCTTTCTTCTTGAAGACCGCCGGAGTCGGTGAGCACCAGCAGGGCATGGGCTTCAAGCTCCAGGAAGCTTAAATAGTCCAGGGGTTCGATGAGGGTGATATTCCTGGGACTAATATTAAACTCAGCCATTTTGACTTTTGAGCGCGGGTGAACGGGGAAGATCACAGGGATTTTATACTTCGATGCGATTTCTTCCAGCGCTGCTATTATAGAAGCGAATCTAATCGGGTTGTCCACATTTTCCTGGCGGTGCACTGTTACCAGGAAATATCCTTTTGGTGTTAGATTGAGCTGGCTGAGGCAACCGGTTTCTTCAGCCAATCGCAGGTTCTGCTTGACGGCGTCCACCACGGTGTTGCCGGTCAGGTATATTTTACTTTCGGCAATGCCTTCACTCACCAGAATTTCCCTAGCCTTGGCCGTTGGGGCGAAAAGGTAATCCGAACAATGATCGGTAAGTATGCGGTTGATCTCCTCTGGCATCTGCCGGTCATAGCTGCGTAATCCTGCTTCAACATGGCCCACTTTGATATGCAGCTTGGTGGCTGCCAGAGCGGCGGCTAGCACGGTGTTGGTATCGCCTTCAACGAGCGCGACATCTGGGGCTTCTTTTATGAGCACCCCTTCAACGCCGGCAAGTATTTTAGCGGTCTGTGCGCCATGGGTGCCGGAACCCACATCCAAGTTGTATTTAGGCTGTGGGAGGTTGAGCTGCTCGAAAAAGACCTTATCCATGTTGTAGGAGTAGTGCTGGCCTGAATGCAGGATAAAATAATCCGCCTGGTGCCTTTCCAGTTCGCGTATGACCGGAGACATCTTGATAATTTCAGGCCTGGTGCCGAGTATTACTGCGACTTTCAATTATTAAGTTTTCCTTCTGAAATCCGATGCCGCTCTTTTTACCACTAAGCCGAGTGTTCTAGCTCCATCTTTGATTATCGAAAGCTTGGATAGGCTACCATGCCATACGCAACTGATCGGCACTTCTGCAACACTTAGGCCATTTCTAACAGCTTCGTAGATAATCTCAGTTTCAATCTGATAACCATCCGAAATTAGCGTCAGCTTCTGCCAGGCATCCTTCTTTACTGCTCTAAAGCCACTGGTGCAGTCGGTAAACCATTTCATACGCCCATGAATTTGGCGGTAAGCAGTTCTTTCTATACTTCTTACGGTGTTGGAAACAACCTTCCTTTTTCGGACTAACGGCGAAGACACTATCAGCGAGATTAGAATGGAGGCTATTAAATTAGCGAGATTGCGGCCAAACGGATTGGAAACTGTTTTGGAACCAGGCAGAAACCTTGAACCAAGCACTATTTCCGCCTGTCCCGCAAGAATAGGATGAAGTAATAACGGTATTTCATCGGGGTTATGCTGGCCGTCGCCGTCCATAAATACGATGATGTCAGCCTGGGCTTGCTGAACCGCAAACTTCATGGCAGCGCCTTTGCCGCGATTCACATCATGGCTAATGACTGTAGCCCCCGCATCCCGGGCCTCCCTGGTCGTCTGGTCGTGGGAACCATCATTGATGACAATAACCTGGTCAACGTATTTCCTGGCTCCAATCACCACTTCGGCAATGTGGCGCTCGGTGTTGAAGCAGGGGATGGCGGCGACTATGCGCGGTTTTACGTTCTCTGTCATAGCGTCCTGTAAATAAACCCTGCTTTTATAGCTTCCTCGGCATTAAACACCCTGCGCACATCCACCAGTACCGGGTGCGCGTTCTGTATCTTCGCCAGATCAGCAAGCCCCGACTTTTTGAAGGCATCATGCGCTACGGCGATGATGACGGCGTCCATCTTTAGCGCTTCAAGCTCTGCCAGTGAACCAACCGCCTTGATATTGAAGCTCTTTGCCGCATCCTCCTTTGTTAGCAGTGGTTCGTAGCCGTACACTTCAACCTCATACTCATGCAGTTCTTTAATGATGCCCCGCGCCGGGGATTCGCGGGTGTCGGGGACATTTTCCTTGTAGGTCAGTCCCATGATCAATACCTTGGAGCCTTTTAACACCTTGCCGGCGCTGTTGAGGGCTTTGACGGTGAGCTCGGCGACATACCTGGGCATGCCGTCGTTGACAGCCCTTCCAGCCGTTATGACCTGGGTGTGGAAACCAAGCTCCCTGGCCTTATAGACCAGGTAATAAGGGTCGACGGGGATGCAATGCCCCCCCACAAGGCCGGGTGAACAGCGGTTGAAGTTCCACTTGGTAGACGCCGCATCCAGCACTTCTTTTGTATCAAGCCCCATCCTGGCGAAGAGCATGGCAAGCTCATTCATCAAGGCGATGTTGAGGTCGCGCTGGGTATTTTCGATGGCTTTGGCTGCCTCTGCGGTCTTGATGTTTTTAGCTTTAAAAATCTTGGGAGTGGCCAGTGAGTAGAGAGAAGCCACCCTCTCGGTGGTTGCGGCATCCATACCGGCCACAACCTTGGTTACTTTCTCTACGGAATGCGCTTCATCGCCGGGGTTGATGCGTTCGGGTGAGTAAGCAACCTTGAAGTCTTTGCCGCACTTAAAACCTGATTCCTCCAGAATGGGCGCAACGATATCCTCCGTTACACCCGGGTAAACCGTAGACTCGAGGATAACGATAGCGCCGTGTTTCAGATGCGCGCTTATTGTTCTGGCGGCATTGATCACCGGGGAAAGGTCCGGCTCTTTGAATTCGGTGACCGGCGTGGGAACGCAGATGATGACGAAGTCCGCCTGTTTTATGCTGGAGGCGTCGGCGGTAAAGGTGATATTGGGGTTTTTAGCCATATCGGACCGTTTAAGTTTAAGGATGTATTTCGGGTTTATGTCCAGACCGATCACCTTGAGGCTTTTTCCGAAGGCACCGACAAGCGGCAGGCCGACATAGCCCACGCCGACCACACATACCGTGGAGTTTTTTAATTCAATTTTCATTTGTCCATACCTTTAAGTATTTCCTTCAGCCATGGACGCCTGGGAACGGGATTGCCACGCTTCGCTCACGCTCCTCGCAAGGAAATGGGTAAAATCCCTCTTAATCTCCCTTTCGGCTTCTCTCAATAAAGGCATGGCTACTTGTCCAGCCATTCTTCACGGGTTATTCCTGCCTGTCTGATTATTCGTGTGAGTAAATCAGCAGTGATGAGTTTACGGTGCTGGTTGGGTATAGTTAAAACCAGGTTATCCTTGATCATGTATGGGTGCTTTCCTCCTTGAAAAGGGCCGTCAAAGCCGAATGTGTGCAGCTTTTTCACCAACCCTGTCCAGGATAGCGGAGCCAGTTTAACCACTTACGGCTAACCTTTTAAGCTCCGTGACACGATGTTTACCCAAAGGCGGGATCGGTAGCCCGCGGCGAAGCCTGACGACAAGCCAGCCATCAATAACCTCGACCAGGTTGTGCCGGCATTCTTCCAGAGTATTTCCTGTGGCCCAAACACCTGCAAGTTCGGGAACTTCACCGTAATACGGTTCGGTATCTTCTATAATTTCAAATTTGGCCCTGCTTAAAGCAGCCTGGATATATTCTGTAATCATTTACGGCTTCTCCTGTTATCCTTCTCCTGGATAGATTATAACATCGAGCTATCAGCATTCAGCATTCAACTTTCAGCTTTCGGCGCAAGGACATGGGGAAAATCCCCCTAAAATCAATAATGGGGAGACGGCTCACGCGGCTACCTCAATTTGCTGTAGGCCTACAAACTTTGGCAGGTTTTCACCTGTTCCTTTGTATTCTTCGAGACACAGTTCAAGGACTTCTTTAAGGTTACGTTGGAGTTCATCCAGTGTGGCTGCCTGTGTATGCGAACCCGGCACGCCCGGTACTATTCCAATGTATAACCCCGTTTCTGCGTCCAATTCCACATAAGCTGTAAAGGTATTCATAATACGCTTCCTTTTGTTACTTTTCGTTCGGATATTATTATTCGGCTTTCAGCTGTCAGCACCACTTCGCCCCAGTGGAGGAGATTATTAAAACTTAGGTTCAATGCCAGCCTGCTTACATATTGAATGGCCGTAACTCTATCCAGAGTGCGGTGCCGCTTTACGGGCAAAGTCTTAACACCTTTGGTATAGATTGAGTGCTTTCTGCCTTCACGTAACATATAGAAGCCGTTAGATTTCAAATAGTCGATCAGGTCCTGGCGTTTGATAGACAAGATTATGCCTCGACAAGGACCTGCTCTACAAGGTCTCCGCTGAGCGGCAGTTCACGCCCCTGCTGTTTATATGCCAGTATCATCTCTTTCAAGGCATCGCGCAGCATTTCCCTGCATTCTTCTATGGTTTTGCCTTCGGTGATGACTTCAGGCCATTCGACAAGCTGCCCCATGTATCCGAGGTTTATCCTGGAATACTTTGCCGTGTAACTTTTAACCATGTGGTGAACCTCCCGTCAGTCTCCAAGCAGTGACTGACTGTATAGTAAATTGTAGCACATAGACGAGCTATCAGCTGTTGGCTTTCAGCGTTCAGCTTTCGGCTTAACGCCAAGGTAACACTAGCCTTTGGCATAATGGCATTTAGGGCGCAGGTTTATTTCCAATTCGGCATCCAGCGCCTGTGCCACCTTTCTAACAGTGGATAGTGACGGCAGCGAATTGCCGCTTTCCAGCCGCGCGATACTTTCCTGTTTGGTGTTGAGCAGGCCTGCCAATTGTTCCTGGGTTAGCCCTTTGGCCAGGCGCAGGCGGATAAGGCTGGATGCCAGTTTGTATTCAGGCTCGAGGATATCATACTCTTTCTTGAATTCAGGGTCTTCCAGCAGACGCTTTTTGTGCTCTTTCCAGTTCATAGGCTACTTCTTTGCTGACGGCTGACTGCTAACGGCTGACTGCTACGAGATGATTTCATTCAGTCCATCGATCACTTGCAGCAATTCTTCCGGTGACGCTCTGCCAATCAACTCCCCGATTCTTTCATTGGAAAGCGTCCGGATCTGGTTGACCTTGACCCATGATTTCCTGGGCAAATCCCCGGTCTTTAGCTCAAAAGTTAAAGGAAATCCAGCCTTTTGGGGCTGGCTCGTAATGGCCATGGCTATAACAGTCCCTGAGCGTTCATTGAATATGTCATGGCTCAGAACTAAAACCGGACGCAAGCCTGTTTGTTCATGCCCTCTGGTGGGGGCTAAATCAGCCCAGCGGATTTCACCCCTCAATATGCGGGCCATCGTGCTGCATCCTCGGCCAGACCTTCTTCGGACAGCGCTCCTTCGAACGCTGGTTCAAGCTTGGAGCATTCTTCGGTGAGGCGTGTCTGTTTCAGGCGCAGAAGTTTTTCACCAATGGCTGCCTGAATGGCCTGACTGCGATTTTTATAGACATGCTCATCAACCAGCCTGTCCAATTCATCAATGGCGCTGGCGTCAAGAGTGATGGCTATTTTTTCTTTGCCCATTTCTGCCTCCTAGTATGACATATTATCATACCAGGGTATAAGCAACAAATAATTCCTGAAGAGGGAAGTGCCGCCCCACCCAGGCTGACGGCTGACTGCTCATCTAATGGTCTCCTTCAGCCCTTGTTCCAGATTATAGGACGGAGTATAGCCGAACGATTTGGCTTTAGTAATATCCGCCAGGCTGTGCTTGATATCGCCCGCTCTTTCTTTCTCATAGACCGGCTTGATATCATCTCTGCCCATTATCTTCAAAATAATGCTGGTAAGATGATTCAGACTTATGCGCTCTCCGCCACCGATGTTGAATACGCCGCTGGCATCGCTTTCTGCCGCCAGCATATTGGCGCGTGCCACGTCTTTCACGAAGGTGAAGTCACGCGTCTGCTCACCGTCGCCGAAGATGACGGGGGCATTGCCATGTTTAATGCTATCGATGAATTTGGGGATGACGGCGGCATACTGGGAATCCGCGGACTGGCGCGGTCCATACACGTTGAAGTAGCGCAGGCAGGCTGCAGGCAGGTTGTAGACCGTCTCAAAGACGCGGCAGTAGTATTCGGCGGAGAGTTTGGCAACGGCGTAGGGGGACTGGGGAGAGGGCGGCATATCCTCGCGCTTGGGCAGGGTAGGGGTGTCGCCGTAGACAGAAGAAGAGGAAGCGTACACTACTTTTTTGACGCCGGTATCGCGGGCGGCTACAAGAACATTCAGCGTCCCCGTTATATTGACCTCGTTGGTCGCTATGGGGTTCTCTATGCTCCTGGGGACACTGGGTATGGCGGCTTCGTGAAAAACGTAATCTGCGCCTTTGCATGTTTTTATAAGAAGGCTGAGGTCCGTGATGCTTCCGGGGATGAATTCAACATTGTGCCGGCCCAGCAGGTGAGCGATGTTATCCAGTTTGCCTGTTGACAGGTCATCGATAATGCTGACCTGATAGCCTCTCTCGTACAGCAAATCGCAGATATGGGAGCCGATAAACCCAGCTCCGCCGGTGACCACCGCTTTAGCCTTGTCAGCCACTAATCGCTCCACCGATAATCTTGACTAAAACAGTATGGATAGAGTAGACATAAGGCTCCCTGTGCGAATCAGTGAAGCTGGCGTCGTCAGTTACCATAGATTTCAGAGACATCATCCTCGCCTCCTCTTGACACTCCAGAACAAACGGATGGTGAATAACAATCAGCTACCATAGCTTACCCCAAGTTTACTGCGACTACAAGGCAAGTCTATTCCCCATAGAAATATTGCTTCAATTGTTGCTCAGGTATGTATCTCAACACTAGCCTAAATATCGCTTTAAGGACTCGCCGCAAGCGGCGGGGAATTAGACCCCAATATGATTAAATGATATCCGGATTGCAAGTTTTTCAAGGGTTATATAATATTATGGCATAGGGTGATAGTATGAAGATAGAGATTGAACGAGAAGATGACGGCCGCTGGATTGCCGAAATTCCCGAACTGCCTGGAGTTATGGCCTATGGGGATAAGCGGAATGAAGCTATCTCAAAAGCCCAGGTATTAGCCTTACGTGTGTTGGCAGATAGACTTGAACACGGAGAACAAATTCTCGAACTTAGCGAAGTTTTCGCAGTTTCAGTATGAGCCAGTGGTCTTAAACCAAAGCCCATCAAGTCCTGGCTGCCTTAGGTCGGATCGGTTGGCTGATTAAAAGGCAATCAGGCACGTCGCATTGTGTCTTGCCTCGTCCAGGATGGCCCGACTTCGTTTTCTCCTTTCATGAAAGTGAGGAAATCGGCCCCAGGATGTTGGCACGCATAAGCAAGAAAACAGGTCTACCCCCTGATGATTTATTATAATTACCGATAGACGACTAATGTCCTAGCACCTTCACTAAGGATGAAGGCTGGCTCTACCTGGCCAGCCATAAGGATATCTTTAACGCGGAGATCGTAGGCTATGCCATGGGGGAGCGCTTGACCAGGAACCTGGTCAGCGAGTCACTCTTTAAGGCTATCGCGTACAAGCGCCCGGACAAGGGACTCTCTCACATCCCGCGCACCAACTTCAACCCAGCAAGCGGTCAGCTCAGGCCATAGTCGCGCCTAACCAGGTTTTTTCCTACCCCGACCTTGCCTAATCCAATCCCAGGGCAAAATGGAGGGCTTCATCAACCTCTTTTACCTTTTCAGGTGTGAGAATGGTCAGGCGACTAGCCAAGCGATCCCTGGAAATGGTGATGAGCGTATCAAGATTGATGACGCAATTTTGAGGCACTCCGTCCTGAGTTGTGAGATAAACCTCAGCAGCGATGTTTCTAACGCGCGTGGTCACCGGGGCGACGATGGCCAGAGAACGTTTTTCATAGGCCGTGTCACGAGATATAAGCAGAACAGGGCGCCTCCCGGAGGGCGGATTAAGTTCAGCCCACCAAATCTCTCCACGGCGCATTACCAAGGCTCCTCAGCCAGTATGGCAACGGCGGCCTGGTCGGCGGCTGTGATCTCCGCCCCGGTTTCAGGCATGAGCTCATACCCTCGGATATATTGTCTGATTTTTTCTTCCTCCTGCCGGCGACGCAGGAGCATTTCGATAGCGCGTCTGAAAAGCTCGCTGCGGCTTTCTCCGCTTTCCTTTCTTTCTTGCTCAATGGCCTTAAATATTTCACAGGGGAGGCTGATGGCTACTTTGTTTGTTCCAGACATCAGGGAACGCTCCTTCTTACTACTTTCATACTAGAGTATGATTAATTATAAGGTTGAAGTCAATTCCTATGCCTGACTTACTCTCGAACGGTCGGCTATCAGCTTTCGGGGCAAGGGCACGGGGAAGAAAGACGGGCACCTCCCCCCAAGATCCTTCGGCCACCCATTGTGGCCTCCAGCATGACACCGATACGAGCAATCAGCATTCAGCGGTCTGCCTTCGGCATACAGCATCACTCCTGGCGCCGCGGTCTTCATAAATCAAGGTCCAGGGCGAAGACAATGGCTCTGGCTACTTCCACCATTTTATCCGGTGAAAGTGCGCTGATGCGCCCGGCAAGTACGGTACCTGGAATGGTGATGATATTATCCAGATTCACCACGCACTTCTGCGGCATGCCATCCTGAGGCTCCAGAGATACCTCTACCGGTATGTTACGAATGGTACGGGTGATAACAGCCACAGTAAGAGAGGTGCGGATGTTGTAGGCCGCATTCCTGGAAAGCAGCAGCACGGGATGCCTGCCGGCGGGTTGCGGCAGATCGGCCCACCATACCTCTCCGCGCCTCATTTACCACTGCTCCTGTGATATAACCCGGCTGGTTAAATCGAGCTGCGCTTCGGCCAGTTGCGCTGTTTCCGGAGTTTGCTGGTAACCCCTGCGGTAGAGCGCTTCCAGTTCTTCTTGTTCCGCTCGTTTTAAAAACTGCCGGCAAGCCTGGCGGATAATCTCCGCCCTGGGTGTGCTTTGTTTTTCTGCCAGACGATCCAATTCAGCCAGGAGTTCATGGTTGACAGGCACCTGTATCACCTTCTTGTTCACGGTTGTCTCCTCAACATCATCCACATAAACATCCACATTGTATTACACATTAGTATTACACATTAGTATTACTCAAACATTTATATAATGTCAATTTTCAGCGTTCGGCTGGCAGCTTTACCACCCCACCAAGATCCTTCGGCTATTCATCATGGCTGCCGCAAACAGTCATCATGATTATCGACATTGCGCATAATGAGGTTGTCACCATGACGTTCAAAAGTCATGCGGTACTTACGATCAACATAAGCTTCCATAATTCCAGAGGAGCCCTCCAGCGAATGGTTGCGCAACCCGGGGTGGCGGAAATCTGTATCAAGAAGCATGAGCGCCTTATCCACCTTCTTTTGTATCAATTTGGGAAGTTGGGCATATTGTCTCACAAAATGCTCCGTGAGTTCGATGGGCATTACGGGCTTCCGTTATCATACTTTTTGTTTGCCTGGCTTTTAAGATGGGCTACTGCCGAAGCGGCATCAGGAAAGTTATGCACTCGCCCGTTATGGATATCCGCTTCTGCCTGCTTTTCACCCTGCTGCCAGCGTTTGGTCCAGAACCATGACTGATCTTTATCGACCAACTTCTTCAATTTAAGGACAATCTCACCATCCCGCACCTGCACATCCATGTAGTCGCCTTCTTCCACGCCAAGCTTGCGCCTGACTGAAAGCGGCAGGGTCATCTGTGCTTTCTTGCGTACCTGTATCAGTTCCGACATTAAAACTCCTACTATCCTACTATCCTACTATCTTACTGATCAATGGGGAAAAGGTCAAACGGACGGCTGTCAGCTTTCAGTTATCTGACACTTTCTTTGGGAACAAGCGAAATGGTCAGTTCTGCATCCAGGGCTTCCGCAATCTTTTGCCAGGTACCAATAGTCGTATTCTGATCTCCGCGCTCGAGCCGTGAAATAGCAGTTTGTTTTGTACCTATGCGCTCTGCCAGTTCGGCCTGGCTTATTTTGTGTTTATTGCGCAGAGCGATATATTGTTTAACCAGGTCATATTGGGGCTGGAGGGCAATATATTCTTTGTTGACTTCCGGATCTGTTAAAAGTTGAGCTTTGAAATCCTTGTAGCTTTGAATTTTCCGCATATCATTCTCCTGATCAGGGAATGATTATAACATATAAGTTATGTATTGTAAATACAGTGCATCTATTTGGAATTATTTATATAATCTAACATTCTCTTTTCGGCAATCCTAATCTCGGAACGAGGTGTTTTGGGTGTCTTTTTTAAGAAAGCATGAAGAAGGATAAACTTGTGCCCGGTAAACGCAAAATAAAGAATGCGATACCGTTCGGTGCCAAATCTTTCCTTGAGTTCCCAGACATCATTGAGTTTTTCCACAAAAGTATCCGGTATTTCCAGGCCAAGTTCTTCCAGTAAATCAATAACCCTTAGCCTTAACTTCTGCTTCTTGACCTAAAATAAACTCCCGAAC
>CAZUXO010000293.1:0-3965 GCA_964624325.1 uncultured Dehalococcoidales bacterium | reverse complement strand
TCATCAACCTTCTATATCTTCCCAGTAAATATGCAGCATCTCTATACATTGGGATCCTTGATTTGGCAGCATCGGCTATCATTCGATCTGTTATTTTAATATGTTTATGTTTTTTGTTTATTTGTTTTAGATAGACGTTCCTCAATAGAGTCTGTCTCACCAAATCTCTCAGTGTTTCGTCAGTCCACTTCGTTAACCAGGTGCAGTGATTTTTGAATGCAATTTCCAAATCTTTATAGATGATGTCATGTATTATCTGTAACAGTTCTTTGAGAACAAGGTTCTCTGAAATATCGAATTCCTTTTGTCTGCATCCGCTTACGTAAAGAGTGTTGTCCTTTGCGTTCCGGTTTATCCTTTGGATGATAGTATCATCCCAATGGATACTTCCCCGTATTTCACAATTCGTCAGTTCCTTTTCCTGTTTGGTTATTGTTTTTATTCTTCTTAACCAAATTTGTAAGTTTTCAACAAAATCAATAACCCCAACGTGAGTGCGATTATCACTTTGAGTTAATACAAAATGAATCCTTAAGAGTTTATCGAGATTCTCGATATTCAAGTTTAGACTTTCTTTGATGATAGGCGTAGGGTCAATTATGCCCTGCTTAAGGTATTGACTCAGGTGATCAGCAACATATTCCAGTATTTCCTTGCTAGCCGTCATTTTTTATTTCTATGTCAAGATACTCCTTGGCAAAAATTCGGAGTTCTGCTTGATCTCCTTTAATGCAATCTAAGGTAACAAGTTCGTCTAAACATTTCTTTCCTTCAACCCCTAAACCTTCAAATTGTGGCAAAACGTACATTATTATTGGCCGTACATAGTTTCTGGGGTCTGATTTGAACACATAGCGGTATATATCTTCGATTATAGCAGGACCGATCTTTCTATAATTATTTATTTTTACCCATATTTTACTAATATTGTCTGCTATCGGAGAGTTAACATCGATTTTCCATTTCGTTATGTATTCCTTAACCAAATCCCCTGTTATCATCTTTACTGTTGCCGCTCCCACTCTATGGCCGCATCCTTCCAAGTTTAGCGTCCGTGTTTGCAGCTTAAATTAGCTGACCGGAGCGGCTCTATTAACCCCGCTCCAGCCTGTCTCAGCCTTCAAACTCACTTTCTATCACCACTCTGACCAGATTGTCATCGATCAGCTTGTGATTTTGTCCGGTGGCGGCCATCAGGCAAGCCGTCGCCACCTTATTTACCTTCCGGGGAGTACCCTCGCAGTATTCGTGGATCACCCCTATCGCCGCCGGAGTAAATATCTCTCCGGGGGCTTTGACCGCTGCCAGATGTTTGGCGATGTAAGCGGTAGTTTCCTCTTTGCTCAGCGCCTGTAAGTGAAAGCGCATATCCACCCGCTGCGAGATGGCCTTATTGACCTGTAATTTCAGGGTTTCCCGCAGTTCCGTTTGACCTATAAGTATCAGACTCAAGGCACTGTAAGAGTCCATCCGTAGATTGAGCAAGAAGCGGATTTCTTCCAGCATCTCCCGGGAGAGGAGATGAGCTTCATCCACGATGATCACCGGACACTTCTTTTCATTGTCCGTCAGCACAGCCAGGGCCTTTTGTAACTGCCGTTTAGCGTCACCCCTGTAAAATTTAGGCTGATAACCTAACTCATGCAAGGTCTCCCAATAAAAGTTGCGGGGGGTTAAAGCCGAATCCGAAATATAGAGGACACTATAGCGGTTGGGATCCAGTCCCTGGCAAAATTTGCGGATAGCGGTGGTTTTGCCGGTCCCGGCATCGCCAGTAAAGACTCCGAAGGCGCGCGTCTTGGCCACATGATTTAGCCGTCCATGGAGTTCTTTACGGCTTTCGGTCTCCAGCAACTCCCTGATGGGAATGTCCCTGGAGAAAGGAGCTCCGGTAAATCCAAAGAAGGCTTCAAACATTTTGACTGCCCTCCCCACCCAGTCGGAAGGCTCCCAGTTGCTGCTTCAGTCTTTGTTTGCTTTCAATCGCAAAGAGCCGTAACAGCCTGGATTGGCTGGCTTGCTCTAATTCCTCGATCGGCTTTTTCACGTTACGGTTGTATTCACCGAAGTTGGCTGGTGAGATCACCTTCTTTTTTTCTCCACCATACCATAGTTCTACATGAGAGAGATCAAAGGGGTCATAGCGCACCAGGACATTCTTGCGGATATATTCCACGCCCACCTCATAACAGAGACCGTTCAGTGAGATACAGCCGCTTTTGTCTACTTTGGGCGTCTTTTCCCACAGGAAGGCCTCCCGCAAAGCTTCCGGGCTGGAGAACCGCAGGGGTTTGATATCCTGGCTGAAGGCCTCGGCCGGACTTCTACCGGCCAGAGCTGAATGCACCCGATGGTTATAGCCTTCCGACAGCCAGTCCCGGAAGAGCTTATTAAGCCCCTCCAGGGTCTGCGGTTTTTCCAGGCGCGCTTCTTGTAAAAACTCTTCAACAGTGCGATTAAAGCGTTCGATCTTACCCTTCGATTCCGGGGAGTAAGCTTTCGTGTTCAGATGCCGGATACGCAGCTTGGCGCAGGCCAGCTTCATCCACTGAGAGATAAAGATCTTGCCATTGTCCATGTAGAGATTGTCAGGCGTGCCGCACCTTAAAATCGCCTTGCGGAAGGCATCCTCCAGAACCGGCAGCTTCTGGTTAGCATAAAACTCAGCCTGAACCACCATTCGCGTCGCGTCATCAATGATAGCGATCAGATAGGTTCTTAACTTGTGGCCAGGGTGGTTGGGATCGGGTAGATAAGGACCATATTTAAGATCGGTCTGCCATAAGGTGTTCCGTCCCTGTCGGTTAAAACGCCGGCTGGCGACCTGTTTTTGCCCAGCCTTGATGTCCCTCCCGCTCAATCCTTGCAGACGTAGTTGCCGCTCAAGGGTCGAGCGGGCCACACGATAACCCTCACCGGCTAGTAGCTGCTGGACTCGCTGGGCGCTGCGATCCGGGAGTTCCTGCCGCAACTCGGCCGCCAGCTTCAAGGCTTCCGCCGGAATGGCCTTACAGGTCCCTTTGTCTTTCCTCTCCCTGGGCAGCAGCCCGTCAAACCCCTTCCGCTTAAAAGCGGCTACATACCGGCGTAGGGTCCGGCCCGATATCCCTTCCTGATCACGGATCAGCCGCCGGATCTGCCGCTTTTCACATTCTGCTAGGCCTTCCTCCAGCAGCGGGGCAATTATCCGGTAGCGCCGCAGTCCTTCCTCCCTTCCCTGGTCTAATTCGGCCTTATTCATCCGTTGTCATCTCCTTTTTAAGATTTGACACCAGTGTAGCTCACGACTGGTGGTCAGGGAAGGCAAAGTGGGTGGGTTGGGTTTAGCCACCATAAGCTCTTGACCAACGCTGTCCACCATGTTGGTAAAGGCGGCAGTTGCAATAGAACCATTTGGAGCCTCACCAGGGGATTGGTTAGAAGTCTGAGGTAGTCAGAAACCTGGTGGTATAACTGTAACAGCTTTGATTCCAGTGATCCGGCCCACTGCTGCAGCTTGCCACTGAACTCCCGGCGCCATCTTCGCAGAGTACTTTCTTCACAAAATGAAGGAGACTCAGAGAATATTCCGCCGCCCAATAAGTGGCGCAATACCCCTTCAATCTCCGCTGCCGCATAGTGTTTGAAGGGCAATAGAAAGTCCGGTAAGAGGGTGAAGGTCTTTCCGCAGGCAGTACACAGGAAGCGATCTACTTGAAACCACTTCTTGACTGCATCGATGATGGCATGGCGTCTGCGTGTGCCATGCCCGTGGACTTTCCCGCCGCAGTAGAAACAATCGGTTGGTTTATCTTGTGTTGGATGAGTTGAGTATGGTAATATCAGGGCACAGACTATAGAACCTGCTTTTCATATGTCTCTTGGCGGAGTAATGATGAAGAGAGATCGGAAGAGCGTCGTGTAGGGAAAGAGTGTTCAGAGCCGTGTACAGGAGAGGGGTGTGCGGCTATCAACATAAAAACGAA
>CAZUXO010000292.1:0-5706 GCA_964624325.1 uncultured Dehalococcoidales bacterium | reverse complement strand
ATGACTTCTGAAGCCGAAGATGGACTTTTACATAACGTTTCAGAAATCAAATTCGCCCCTAACGGGGCAAAAGGAGGTACCTTTAATGAGGTACATTTTAGTCTTGATAGCGGTCGTAATGATCGCGACTTTCGCCCCCGTCTGGGGGCAAAACGTTGATCCCGGCGTCAGCCGGGAAAGAATGGAAAAAGCGACTCGCGAAGTCGAGCGCAATAACTATCGGCCAGCGAGACCAGCGAGGGTGAGAATACCTCGCTACGTTGCTCGCAAGAGCGACGTTCGGGCAGCGGAGCGAAGGGTGAGCAACCAGATTAGTTCTGGTTTCAAAGGAAACTCAAAGCAGCTTTCCGAGATTAACTCATCCTTGAAGCAGCTTGTTGACCTGCAGACGAAGCAGGCAGAAGCTGCCAAGGCCGCACCCAAAGCACCGCTCGCGGCACCTGCGCCTGTTACACAAGGGACAACGCAGGCCGCACCATCGCCTACACCTTTGGCAGAGTCTCCTCAGGGAGACAATCCGCCGGTGGGCACACCTGCACCGACCGTCACCCAACCGGACGATTCAAAGCCGACTCGGGTAGATGGAGAGAAGGCTCGGCGAGAAATGTTCGTCGGGGATTCACAGACGGGTGCTACCGAAGCGTTGCAGTCCGAAGATGGCCAAACAGCCATTCAAGGAGCTGTGAAAAAAGCGGTCGGGCTACAAGATGGTCAGCGGGTGGCAACAGCCGCAGATGTTGCAAATAATGCCTACAAACCATCCTTTATGGCTGGCGTATGGCAAACGATCGCTGGGATAGTAATTCTTGTGGTGGTCGTTTTGTTTGTGGCATTTGTTCTGAAGAAGATGGGTAAGATATAACCCGTCAAATCTCTCTCGAAGCCTTGATAGCCCGAACGGCTGCTTCGAGGGAGGGAAGTATTTCCTCCTAAGGAGCGAAGCTCGGGCTTCGCCTTTCAAATTCAACAAAATCCTTAAGGAGGAAAGAAAAAATGCGAGCAGGGTTATACAGAACCTTCGTTCAGATCGTGATAGTCATATTTGCCATAGGGCTTATTGGATTATTACTAAATTCGGCTCTAAGCCCTTGGCATAAGTCGGGGGCTGACGTTAGCAAAAGCGTTGGCAAGGTCGCTGAGAGTATTAGTAAGATAAACAACTCGAAGATGTCCCCGACAGAGCTCAAGGTGAAATCTAAAGAAAAAAGATTTGAGGGGGAAATGGCCTTAAAGGAGTCGGCTGCACTTGATGTTGATGCCGAATATGCGCTTAAGGCTGAGGAAGACAAGTCGAGAATATACGATGGGTCCCCGATCCAGGGTGATGAAATCGTAATCGCCGTATTTGACCCTTCTACAAATCGAGTGGTCCGCAAAGAAGGTACAGTTTTTATCACTTGCAAGGGTGATCAGACAACCTTCCCATTAAGGGCAAACTCAACATGTGTTGTTTCTACCCCCGTCAGAGGAAGTGTGTACGAGGTATATGCAGAGGTTGACGGTGTGCGGACAAACACTGTTGTGGTTACCTTTAGCCGAGATAGTCAACAAATTGACCTATGGGTCAAGGAATAAGGTGGGATAACATGCCTAGAAATCCGAATTCTGGAGGCGGTGATTCGGGCAGAGCAAGACCCGCTTCAACACCAAAAGCTCCCTCGTTTTCATGCGAGGCGGCAAAGTCCGCTGGAGACGAAGTTCTCAAGTTTCACCTATCTGAATGCAAGACATGCCGCGATGAAGCAGCAGACCTTCTTGCAGGAGGAAACAGAGGTGGCGAGAACAAGCTACAGGGCTTCTGGGAGATCGCCCTGGATGAGCTGAAAAAGATATTCTCCGCTCCTCCCAAAAAAGAGGAGAAGGAGAAAGACGACAAGGGGGCCAAGAAATGAGCCCCCCAAGAATCCGGCACGTTTATTATATTGTGCCATATCCAAAGGGCGGTGGTTTTATACCATCGCCTTTTTTGGTATCCCAAAATATTTCTTGTAATAGCTTGGTTAGTGAGTTAAATTATTAGAGATGGAAGGAAGAGGGGCTGAATTTAATAGTGGAGTTAGTCCGGAAGCTGTCGTTGCTCCCGAGCCTGCTCAAGTAGTCAACCAGATTGAAACTTCTGTCACTAGCACCGAAAAACAACCTGAAAAGACAACAAAAGCAGTATCAAGATGGAGAGATACTGCTTTTTGGCACAGACTCGTTACTGACGTCAGGTTCCAAAGAGAACTGTCTGGTTTTGGATTATCAACACTGGCAACTTTGACACATCTTGGCAGTATTTCGGAGATTGCTATTGTTGCAAGGGCCGCTCTGGCTACTGTCGCCTCGGCTCAAGCAGGTAAAGAAATCGGCTATAAAACAGGAATAAATAAAGAAGTTCGAGGGGTTAAAGAAGAGACAGAGCGTCTGGTCGCTGAAGCCGAAGAGCTGGCTAATAAAGAAAAGGCCGGCGAAACCATAGATGAAAGCATAAAAGCAGAGCTTGCCGCTAAATTAAATGAAGTCTATAACAAACAACTTGCCATCAAAGAAGCGGAAAGAAGGATGGAACTTTATGGAACGCTTAATACAGAACAAAACAAAGAGGGTTCGTGGGTTGGGAGAGCTGCTGACAGAATTAGGTCAATTTTCAGTAGAGAAACCACGGCCGAGAATGCTGAAGATTTGAAAGGATTAGACAAAGCCAGAAGAATCGTTGCCCTCGGAGTTGGGACCGTCTCAGCTATTTTAAAATCAAAAGAAGGCCGAATGGCTTTACTCAAGGGTGTCGGCATAAGTGCCGGTGTTATTACTGCAAGTTTGCTATCACCTTATGGAGCACCAATTATTTTTGGCGCAATGGCTGTCCACCGTGGGATGAGATTGAGAAATGTTGGCAATGAAATTTACGAAGCATATTTGAAATCAAAAGAACAATCAGATATCGGCGAGCGGGTGAAGAACGATGAAACCGCCAGCAAATTGATTGAGGTTATGAGGTCAAGCCAGCTAGGCGTTGAGCCAATGGACATAGATCAAGTTGACCCAGAAATTTTAGAGGCGGTAATGTCGGGTAATTTGGCCCGCATTAGACAAGCTGTAGATAAAAGAGCCGGACAATATCAGATGTTTGGTGGATTATTAGGCCTTTCTGTCTCAGGACTAAGCGCTTGGAACCGAATTTATCATAATCAAACACAAGGTGAGACGTTAGCGCCAAGAGCTCATGCATCAGAAATAGAGACTAAATCCGGTCCTCCAGTTCTCCCAAAAAGTGCTCCAACAGGCGGACCTTTAATCAGTAACCACGACCAACCAAATCCAAAGCCTCCTCACGGTGGAAAATTACATATTACTTCTGGCGAACCGGTTGCACCAAAAAGTGCCCCACCGGGGGTTGAACAAGCTGCTGGAACAAGCCCTATCGAGCATAGGACTGCCCCGGTTTCGCACGAGGGTGTAACGGCAGCCAAAGATCCGGAATTAAAAGACTTGTTACCTGCCGATAAAGCGACTGCCCATAATTTTGGTGAAATATATGAAGAGGGCGGAAAAAAATATGTGATGCTGGATCTTATAGGGGATGGCGAGAAGAGAGTTAACGAAGTTTTTGAGATAAAACCACATCTTGGTCATGAAGTAATTATTATTCATCATTTTGATTTAAACGGAGACGGAGTTGCCGAGAGACTGCCTGACGGCCAGTCCGTTAGAATCTATATGGATATGAAAACACCCGCTGGAGGATATATAGGAGAGTTGCTTGAGAAAAATGGCGGCACAGATGACGTTAAGGAGCAAATTTACGCAATCCACAAAGATGATTATATGCGTAACAAACTCGGTGCTGCCGAGTGGGACAGAATTAGATCTGAGAATTCAAGCAATACTGTCGGCACTGATACGAAAGGCTGGGGATTTGTGGCAAGAAGGGGGATGATAGGGACTATCGGCGATAAGGGCCCTGAGATCCAGATACGGGCCAATTGGCCTGACACGAATATGACTGGCGAATATCACGGGGTCAAAATAGTCTTTGAATCTACCGCACCCAGGACTGATTATGATACATTGTGGAGCCAAATGGGCAAAATAAAGCCTCTTGATGACTATAATAGAGGATTTTTAAACACTTATTGCCAAAGTATCCCAATATTCTATCCTGACAAAACAATTGAATTTAAATATTTTGACTTAACAAGTGGCGAGGATTCGATAAAGCACTTAGTGAATCTTCTTGATACCCCTGAATTTCAGAATTCTCTTAGTAAAGATATCAGGGATTCAATATTAAGAATAGAAAGAAGCCCAGCGGCATTGCATGATATTATTGCTGGTCATACCGAAAGAACTGTCTCTCTAGAAGAGATTAAAAAAGCTGCAGATTCAATTATATTTCCTGAAGATAAGGACCTAGCTCATTATCCTGGCATTAGATATGATGCCGCCCAGTTCAGGGACTTAGCAAACCAAGCAAAAGATAAGGGACAGGGTTCCATGAGCCTAACAGAAGCAGCAGATAGGGCAGCTACGGAAGCCGACCAAGGACATTTAAAAGGTGTAGTAGTCAACAAAATGGATGGTTGCGATATAACTTTTGCTAGAGTTATTTTAAATAATAAAACTTTTGGGAGTAATGAAGTCTTAGTTTATGAATTACCCGCTAATTTTGGAGAAACTAATTAATGGAAAAAGATTGGAAAACAGCAACGGACGATGAAATCTTAGATGCTGATTTGATGATTGAGCTAGGCCTCAGCGAGTTGCCTGAGGAACAGCAAGCCAAGGCGCTATTGAACATGAGCAACCAGGTTGAGGAAGTAGTGATGATTAAGGCTTTGTCCGAACTAAACGAGGAGCAAAGAAAATCGCTAGACATAATAATTGAAGCTAATGACGCTAGTGGTATAAAAGAATTTATGGCAAAAGAGGTATCGAATTACCCTGATATTTATCAAGCCGAACTGATTAAATACAAAAGAGTCATGCTTACGGGTGAGTCTCCACAGCCTAGGCAACAATAACAGTAATATTTTCTGACTAGCCAAACCGAATTTGATTTAGTAGGATAACCAAATGCAACAAGTGGTGATTTTGGGTGGCGGATTAACAGGCTTGACGACAGCTTATGAGTTAGCGAAAAAAGGCTTGAAGCCGCTTGTTTTGGAAAAAGAAAAGGACCTTGGTGGGCTGGCCGGATACTTTGAGCATGACGGTTTTAAATTAGAAAAATTTTATCATCATATTTTCCAGAGCGATACAGCGATAATTGATTTGTCCAAAGAGCTTGTGCTGGATAGTAACTTGAAGTTTCGCACGTCTAAAAACGCGATGTTTTATAACGACAAGCTCTACAACATCACCAAACCGTTCGATATTTTAAAACTACCGATTTTTACGGCGCTTGACAGGATTAAACTTGCCAAGGCTTTAGCCTATCTCAAACTGTCTAATTTTGAGTCATGGATGGAGGACAAGTCGGCCGACAGTTGGCTGGCGGATGAGTTTGGCGAGAATGTCCAGAAAGTTCTTTTTAGACCTTTGCTTGAGTCCAAGTTTGGTCGCTTTCATACCGATGTGCCGCTGACGTGGTTTTGGGCAAGGCTTAAATTTAGAACAGTTAAGCTCGGCTATTGGGATAATGACGGCTTTAGCCTATTGATAGAAGCCCTAAAAGAAAAAATCGAAGAGCTCGGCGGGCAAGTTTTGACAGACGTTGAAGTCAAA
>CAZUXO010000291.1:0-2594 GCA_964624325.1 uncultured Dehalococcoidales bacterium | reverse complement strand
GCCACTAAACCTTCCGATTCATTTTCCGGATACCCCATAAAAGACCGGATGTTTATTGACTGGAACGCCGGTAACCAGACTCGCTGGTTTCAGTGGAATCTGGCCGTCAACAAAGCTGCTAAAGTTCTATGGCAAGTTTCCATGATGCCTTTCGATAACAGTACCAAGACGATACTTAATCCCCCCGGTTTGGTTTCCAGTGGTGTTATCACCGGCACACAGCAGGAATTCAGCATTAACACCAGTAAATTTACGCCGGTGGCCACTGTGGTAAAGGATAACTTCAGCGGACCTGTTTTTTATACAACGGCCCAGCAAAATGTTAGCCAGAGTTCCGTGTCCAGGGTGAGAACCATACTGCCATCCACCAGAGACGTGGCAACCTTCAATTCCGCGATAGCCACCCAGATAGCGAACACGAGCGCACGGTACGCTAGAACCAAAGAATTACTTTCGGTTTATAGTGCTTCGTTAACCACCATGTCTACCGGGCTACCAACCATCTCGGATAAACCCATTATTGTCACTGATGCGACAATGTCGGCTACTAAAGCTGTTCTGGAGGCAACGACCTCCGCCACCATGCGAACTTATTATGTCAGAGTGCTTGTGCTAGATAGCAACGATAAACCCTTTGGATTGCCATCCAACTCAATACAAATATCCTACGGCGACCCAATTTTTGAAAATGATACCAGCGTCCTGAAAGAGATGGTCAAAGTCCAGGCATACCCGACTGGGGATTTTCAATACCAGGCAGCCATAGTGCTGGATTGGAACAGCACCGCCGGCAATCTCAACAAAAAGTATATAGCGCCTCTGCCAGATCCCAAGAATTACGCATATTCGTATTTTCAAGTAACGCAGGAACAGGTGGACCCGGAGAAGTCTTATGCCCTATATCCGGACGGCCTCGTGGCAACAATTCTGAGTCAACAGGTTGAACTTAATGGAAGTAACACCTGGGCGGTTTCAAAAATCGATTTCAGTAAGTTTGTGCCTCCTGCCGATCCAAAAAACCCAGCTCTTATCAGATATTACGTTCGGGCCGTACACATTTATTCAGATTACGAACATGCAGGTTATGCCAAACTGGCATTTTCACCCCCAATGTCCGTAAATTACGGCGACCCGAAAGCGCTTACTATACCTGATTCAATGATAATCAAAATTGATATCGGGACGCCTTCAATTCGATTTGTTTCATACACCCCTCCATATTTCGGCGATAATCCGGGTAATCATGCCATCGTTACGAAAACACCGGTTATAACCATGACAGTGGGAACTTCCACCATGGTGGTGGGTACTCCTTTCTCCTCGTTGAAGCCCAACGACAAGGTGCTAATTTCCGAGCTTCAAGCATGGCTCGAAGACCAAAAAAGAAATGAGGGTAATGATGTTCTGGCCGGGCTGGTTCACGCATTCCAGGTCCTGTTTACCGGTATCGCTGACCTGGCAACCTCTATAGGAGACGCCTGGACCCAAATTCAGGCATACGCGGTCAATGCCCTCGCCAGTATAGGCATTCCACCCGTAATTGGAGGTTTATTAATCAATGCGGCGCTAATGGCTGCAGGTATACCCCCCACTCTCCCAAATTTTGATACTCTCTGCAGCATCGGCACAAATGGAATTTCCGACATGATCGTACAGCAGTCCGGTGGGCTTATACCCAAAGCACTGGCAGACGCAGCAGCTAAGGAATTGGTCGATCAGGCAAAAAAAGCCGCCAGTACCAATGTGAGCGGACTTCCCAATGATTTAAGCTCTCTGAACGGTTGCTTGAAACCGGACACGGCCTTTGTATGGAAACCGGCGACAATCTCCATTGAACTGTTAAATCCTCTTAAAACTCAGATCCCTTCAGGGAGTTTCATGGTAAGACTGGTCGAGTCCGGCGAATATAAAGTCCTTCCATCTACAAAAGACTTCTTCACCCCTCAGACCATCAATTACCCACCGTTAAAAGGCGGGCAGAAAATAAATCTGACCATCCCCCTGGAAGAGAACTGTGATTTTGTGGTCGGAAGCGGAGAAAAGCATTTCCTGCCGGACTATGGCGGCGGTATGGAAGACACCTCCTGGAATAAACTGGTTATGGGTCACAAGCAATTGCAGGCGATCATAGAAAATAAACAACCGAATATTCCCAGTCCTCCGGATTACATGCAAGAGCTGAACACCGGTGGACTGTTAGTACATTTCAATATCATCGACAGCGTCCTCAATATTAAACAGAATATGGCTAATATCAAGACCGGATGGAACACCCCTGACAACCGTTTTCCCAACACAATCTATGTATCCACCACCGGGAACGATAGTTCCAACGGATCGATATATAGCCCGGTCAAGACACTTGAACATGCACTAGCCATTTCAAACACCAATGACTCCATAGTGATGGAACCTGGCATCTATCAAGCCACCAATATGAGCATTACCAAGCCTTTTATGACGCTAGTTGGCTCCGCCCCGGGTGTAGTTATCAAAACTGCTGCAAATGCAGATTTTGCCTTTAAGGTTGCTCAAGGCGCAACAGAATTCAGTATGCGCAACATTGAGGTTGACGGGGCTATCTTTATCAATGG
>CAZUXO010000290.1:0-4590 GCA_964624325.1 uncultured Dehalococcoidales bacterium | reverse complement strand
CTCTCTGGGGTTGTCCATGCGTATACGCACACCAGTCTTTATACCTGCTCCAACAACAAATGGAGATACGCCGAAATGCTTTTGAATCAGTTCTTCAAAGGTGGGGATGAGCGATGGCACGGTGCACCACATGGCGGTTTCGGTGATGTCAGATATTTCTAACTCACCCTGCTCGAGCAAGCTGAAAAGAGTGACTCCGTATTCATCAGGTGTGCGCCGAATGTCAGTGGCTATATGCCATGTGGAGCCAAGCTTATCGCCCTCAAAAACGCCCAGCTTGATGGAGGTATTACCTATGCCAATAGCTAATAACATATTCTTCTCACCAAAATACTATTACTGCCCAAACTCTAACCTATATTCCCGAATCATACAAACAGGGTTTGAGGCCTTTAATATTGTTCAGTTTTTGATACCTGCGTTTTCTTTGATTTCCTTTATCACCAGCGGCAATTCCGGCAGCAAGTCAGAGGCCATCATGCCGGCATCTCCCATCCTGTATCTGACTCTTTCACCTGCTTTAGAGTGCAGAAAAACACCCAGACTGGCGGCATCGAACAAGCTCAATCCCTGAGCGAGCAGCCCGCTGATGATGCCTGCCAGAACGTCACCCGTACCTGCCGAAGCCAGTCCGGCGTTGGCAGATGGATTGATATGAAGTCTGCCATCAGGTGCGGCAATGATGGTGTTGGCTCCTTTTAGCACCACAGTCTTGTTCCACTCGGCGGATTTCTGTTGCGCCAGATCGAAGCGATTGACCTGCACTTCTTCGTTGGTAAGACCACACAGACGCGCCATTTCACCCGGATGCGGTGTTAATACTGCATCAAACGGAATGCGCTTCCACCATTCTTTTATTCCCGAAAGATGATTGAGAGCGTCAGCATCCAGAACTATTTTCTGAGTGTGCTTCAATCTGAAGATAGTTTTTAGAGCGAACTCTTTGACTTGAGTCTTCTGTCCAAGGCCACATCCGATGAGTATCGGATCATAATCAGGTAGCGCTGCCAATACGGTTTTGTAGGCATCAGCATAAACCAGACCAGTCGGTGAATCAGCCAAGGGCAAGTATGTGGCTTCAGGCAGTTTGGAAGCCACGGGAGCCTGAATACTCTTGGCCGAAGCCAGTGTGACTAACCCCGAACCCACCCTCATCGCGGCGCTGCAAGCCAGATAGGCCGCGCCGATATAACCGGGTGAACCTGCCACCACCAGCACTTTGCCGAAACTACCTTTGTGGGAGTAGGGAGAGCGGTAAGGCAAAGCCAAGCGAGCCCATTCTGAAGTGACTGATTCGGATTTTAGACTCTCTGCGAGTTGGACGGGAATACCGATATCGGCAACGACCACTTCACCCGCTCTTTCAGCACCTGGTGGGGAGTATAACCCGCGCTTCGGCAGGCCGAGAGTAATCGTATAATCGGAAAAAGGAGTTGCCGGGTCGACCAAACCACTGTCAGCGTTCAGACCGGAGGGGAGATCTACCGCCAGTACTTTGAGCGATGAACGAGATTTTTTGGCCTCACCAAGTCTGAGGAGAACTTCCCGGAAAACGCCTTCTATAGCTCGGTCCTGGCCCGTCCCGAAGATAGCGTCTATGACGAGATCAGCCGACGAGAGCAAGTCAAGCAGTTGTAACTGATTGGGGTCTGCGTCAACTTCCAAGATGGACAATCCGCTCTCCAAGGTCAGCCTGAAAACAGGGTCATCATTCATGCGTCCAGCGCAGAGACACACAGTAACTAACCCGTCCCATTCGCGCAAGTAGCGCGCGGCAACCAGCCCATCACCACCGTTGTTACCGGGACCGGTTAGCACAACCACATTCTTGCCAGACACCCCGCCAAGAATCTGCCGAACAAATTCAGCCACAGCGCGTCCAGCGTTCTCCATAAGCTGAGATGATGATATGCCAAGTTGTGCCGCTTCGGCCTCAAGATGCTTCATTTCAGTTGACGTTACGATTTTCATACAATTCGAGTTTAACAACAATGCAGGGCAGGGTCAACACCGTGTCTCGCTTCCAGTCATCCAAATGTCGTTTTGCGATGCCTATCACCAGCTGCCTATGGAGTAATTTATGGCAAAAGTCATTATGCCCCAACACCAACCAAGCTAAGATAGTCCGGCAGTTGCCATGTCGATTGCCAACAGCCGCTTTTTATGCTACTATCTTTTATCATTCCCCGGTCAAGAGAGGGGGTTATTTTTTGCCTAAGATTTACCTTATCGATGTAACCAACAGAGACGGTGTCCAGACCGCCCGCCTGGGGTTGTCCAAGCTCGAAAAGACCATGATAAACCTTTACCTGGACGAGATGGGCATTTTCCAGAGCGAATTCGGCTTCCCCACCACACGCCACGAACAACGTTACCTGCAGGCCAACCTTGAACTAGCCGAAATGGGTGTCATCAAGCAAATCGTGCTCGGAGGCTGGATACGCGCCGTTGTCGAGGATGTCGAGCTCGCCTTCAAGCAGGTGCCTGCCATTAAACACCTTAACCTCTCCATTTCGACGTCTAACCAGATGATCGACGGGAAGTTCAAAGGCCGCAAGACCAAGGACGACATTATCGCCGAGATGACCGAGGCACTAGACGCAGCGCTGGACCACGGGGCTGAGAGTGTAGGAATCAACGCTGAAGATGCCTCGCGTACCGATCTGGATTACCTGATAAAATATGGACAGGCCGCCAAGGCGCACGGGGCGACCCGGCTGCGTTATTGCGACACACTGGGTTATGACAATCCGTTCTCCATCTATGAAACAGCAAGAACGCTGGCGCAAAAAGTTGAGTTACCCATAGAACTGCACTGCCATGGAGACCTCGGAATGGCTGTGGGCTCATCCATCGCAGGCGCCAAAGGGGCTATCGACGGCGGTCAAGATGCCTATATCAATACGACAGTTAACGGTATAGGAGAGCGCGCCGGCAACGCTGATCTGGTGTCGGTGATACTGGCCATCACCAAATCCAAGGGTTTCAGTGAAAAATATCAACTGGCAGGTAATATCAAGCTCGACAAGGCATGGAAACTGGCGCAGTTTGCCAGCTATGCTTTTGGTGTTGAGATCCCACTAAACCAGCCCGGCGTCGGTAAAAACTGCTTCGCCCATGCCTCCGGCATTCACGCCGATGGTGTGCTAAAAGACCCCCAGAATTACGAGCTCTACGGCTTTGAGGAACTGGGGCGCGGTGAACCCGTGCTGGTGGAAACCGGGCGCGAGATCTGCGCAGGGCAGTACAGCGGCATCTCGGGCTTCCGCTTTATGGTGGATAAGATGTCACAAAAAACACCGGAACAGATATCATTGCCGGAAAGCAAGGAAAAAGCCAACGAGATACTGGAACTGGTACGCTACGCCAACGTTGAAGCCCACAAACCACTGGTGGAGGATGAACTCAAATTCATCTGCCAGCACCCTGATATAGCCAGGAAACTGCTCACCATGACCCCCCTGGAATAATCAAGCAACACCTTAACTCCTCACTCGGCCGAGTGAGGAGTTTTATTAGCGGTTTCTTCCGACTATTGTCCCTGAATGCGAATTTGTATTATCATGGTTGATGATGAACCATGACAGAATGCCAATCCACCCCATCGGCTTCGTGCGCAATAATATTAAGCAGACCCCCAGGCCAGAACACGATTGGACAGGAGTCGTCTCGGAGATTGTCATCGAGCCTAGGTTAAATACCGGAATCGAAGGCCTGGAAAGATACTCGCACATCATAGTCATATTCTGGGCGCATGAGGCAACGGACAAAACGAAGATGTGTCTGCGTGTGCGCTACAAGGGCGACCCCTCCCTGCCTGAAGTAGGTGTTTTCGCCTCGAGGTCACTCTTTCGCCCCAATCCCCTCGGGATGAAGGTCGCCCGCCTGCTGGAGAGGAAAGACAATATCCTGCGGGTTGAAGGTCTGGATGCTCTCGATGGCACACCGGTGCTCGACATCAAGCCCTATATTCCGGGCAATGACGCGCCCAAAGATGCCCGCACTCCCGATTGGAAATAGTTCCAGCAACACTGAAAGTAAGAAGCAGAAGCGAGGATGAAGGCTTATTCGACAGATTTGCAGGTCAAATAACGGCGACTACAGTAAGGCCCGTTAAACTGTTTACTCCGGTTTGCGGTCTATCCACGCTTTGCGGTCACGAATGTCCCGGTAAAACAGAAACCGGTTCTTTAACAGTTCAACAACCGGCACATTGCGGCTCAATCCCACCCTCGGACCGATGAGCCTCTTGGCAAACCCCATCAAAGCGATGCATACCAAACCGATAGTCACCGGCAGTTTTTCGGATATGCCCAGCCAATCAGCCGCAAACCAGCTCCACAGCGGCAGCGAAATCAGAGTCACGCATACCCCGGCCGCCATCTGCCTGATAATTCCCGGAAGATAAGCCATCAGCAAAACAATCAACCCCATAAGAGGCGAAATGGCGATGACTACTCCCAGAGTGGTTACCATACCCTTACCGCCGCGAAAGCCGATAAATACCGACCAATTATGCCCTGCGATGGCTATTAAACCAATCGCCATCTGCTGTCCTACCGAAAGACCGAGCTGACCAGCTCTCCAGAA
>CAZUXO010000289.1:0-5847 GCA_964624325.1 uncultured Dehalococcoidales bacterium | reverse complement strand
CACTATGGCGGAAGGCTACGATACCCTCATCGGCGAGCGCGGGGTAAAGCTATCGGGTGGGCAGAAACAACGCCTGTCGATAGCCAGGGCGGTGCTCAAGGACGCTCCCATCCTGATTCTGGACGAGGCCACCTCATCGGTGGATACCGAGACCGAGTTTCTCATTCAGCAGGCGTTGGAACGTCTGATGGCAGGACGTACCGTAGTTATCATCGCTCACAGGCTATCCACTATCCGAAAGGCAGACAAGATAGTGGTCCTGGAGGGACGCCGTATTGCCGAGACGGGCACTCATGAAGAGCTTTTGGCGCTAGGCGGGCTCTATAAAAAACTAGACGGAGCGCAGTACCGCCTGGAGAGGGCAGAGACCGAGAGGGAATCCTGAGGATGAATGACGACAATCTCATCAGGTGTCCGTGGGGACCGAACGGCGGGGAGCTTATGCAGCACTACCACGACGAGGAGTGGGGTAAACCCGTCCATGACGATAGCATCCACTTCGAGTTTCTGGTTCTCGAGATGTTTCAGGCCGGACTGAGCTGGCTGACCGTGCTTAAAAAGCGCGAGGCGTTCAGGGAAGCGTTCGCCAATTTCGATCCTGTCAAAGTGTCTAAATTTAGTGTCGAGAACAGAACCAAACTCCTTAATGACACCGGTATCATTCGCAACCACCTGAAAATAGAGGCCGTGGTTAATAACGCCGTGTGCTTTTTAGAAATCCGGAAGGAGTTCGGCAGCTTCGATAGGTACATTTGGGGTTTCACGGGCGGCAATCCAGTGATGAATGCATGGAAGGACATGTCAAACATCCCACCTCGTACGGAACTATCCGACCGCGTTAGCGCCGACCTCAAGAAACGCGGGTTCAAGTTCGCAGGTTCGAAAATTGTGTACGCTCATTTACAGGCCATTGGAGTGGTAAACGACCATATTACAGCATGTTTCAGATATCTCGAGGTTGAGGCCGACACGAGGCGAACCAAAACCCGAGAATGATTTATCTCATATCAGCTTAAGGGCGCAACGCCCACAGATATCCCGCGTTTTTTCGTCCACATCGTTGGGATTGGGGCAGAAGCGCATGACGCATTTTTTATCGCAGCAGTGTCCAAGTCCAAACAGGTGCCCCAGTTCATGCACGGCTTCTTTGATCGCACGTTCCTCGAACAGTGCACCATTGGGAGCCTCGCCAAAGAACTCCGGGTGTAATCGGTGTAAAGATAGTGTGCCAATTCCGGTAGTTATGTCTGCCTCACCATAGACGTAATCGAAGCCGGGTGAATATAGATCCACATCCACCACACCAAGAATCTTGTCCCCCAAATCACGTTTGATACGGTTCAGGCGCGTCAGCAGGAGAGGAGATTTGTATTGTTCGCGGATGGGGTCATAAGCATAGTTAAGGCTATTGATGCGTTGCCTGACTTCAACAGGCAGTTTGAAAGCCGCTTCGGCGGCGCCCCGCAGCGCCCCTAAAACGGCAGGATCAAAGTCCGACGTCTGCACCATTATGATGGTCTGCATATCTCGCCCTGAATAACATACCACACAAAGTTAGTCCTCGATATTGATCATCCCTTCCTGCGGAATAAAGGAAAACACCACGGCGTCATGTATCAGCCCATTTATCGGAATCCGGTTTCTCAGCACCCCTTCCCGTTTCGCGCCTGCTTTCTCCGCGACGCCCTGACTTTTATTATTCTCCACAGAAGCGATGATTTCGATTCTGTTTAGATGCAACTCGTTAAACCCGAACCGTGCCAACAGGACAGTAGCAGCGGTAGCCACTCCCAGCCGGGTTTGATTGTGCCTGACCCAGTATCCCAGGTTGGCAGTCTTGTAATCAGGGTCTATATGATTAAGGCCGCAACCGCCGAGATAGCGGCCGGTCCGGGAGTCTAAAATGGCAAATTCATATGACGTGCCCTTCTTCCAGGTTTCGCGGCATTTTTTAATCCAGTTTTCACTTTCTTTGAGCGTATAACCAGCATGACACCATGGCATCCACTTCATGGTTTCCTCAACGGATTCTGTCACTGCTTCAAACATTTGGACAGCGTCTTCCGGACGATACGGACGAAGCAATATTTTGTCTTTAACGAGTTTTATATCATTTTTCATAGGATCGCTTTTTCCCTGCTGTTGCGCTCACAGCGAAATAACTGCTAAGTTGATGAACTCAGCTTCAACACACCGTAATCGGAAATCCAGATTGCTGTTCTACTGAGTACCGATCTCTATCTGAGCAACCGCCAGACTCGCTGCTCGAATATTCCGCGACCCCGACTTGAGTGCACTCATCGCACAAACAATCAACCCGGCCAAGCGATAATTCTGCTTACATTCATGCAGAAAATAATTGATACTTGAAACTGTAGCCCGCCTTCACGGCTGCGCTTTCAATCTCTCTGCGGATTTTAGAATAGTCGAAAGTATAACTATATTGTTTGCCAAAAAGAACCGATTGCTCGGCGATATTGCCCTCTCTCGGCCCCATGCCCGTCCTGTACGTTTCCACTTTAAAACCGAAACCTGAGCTGATGCCACCGGCGTCAGAACTGATACCAGAACCAGATTCTTTGAGCATCTCGCTGAAACGCAGCTCCTTTTTTGCTTCATCTATGCGAAAAGTGGCGCGATATGTCAGTTTCTTTGTGGATAAAAAGGCTTTGCGCTCGGCAACAGTGAATTCAAAGGAAAAAAGCCCGTTCTTTTCTTTCGGCTGAGCCGGGATACCAACTATGATAGCTTTAATGTCATCGATCAGCATATAAAACCACCCCTCTCTAAAAGTTTAAAACTTCAACTACCGAAGAAAGAGTCCAGCCACCACCAACCCCACGCCCAGCGTCAGTCCAATAAAGCCACCTATCGTGAGTGCACCTGGTTCAGGGCGTTCGGGCGTGTGTTCCACGAACTCCCTTAAATCATAGTGCGATGCCAGTCCTTCTTCCAAATCCGCCCCTTCCTTACGACCCCACACCAGAAAGCCAACCCCCAAAAGTATGAAAAAACCACCGATAATAAATAGCCAGACTGCATTTGACATGGATTCCTCCTAAAAATGGGGCACCCTGCGGATACTATTGGCGAGAGTGACAGCTTTGACAAGACCCGGTATAAGTTGCTCCAGGGAAAATTTAAAGGAAGTTTTTTGCGGGGTTAACGAAGCTGCTATTTGGACTTATCCTCGTTGCTGGTTTTCGGTTTGGCTTTTATAGTGATGTTGTCAGCGCTGAAAGGAGAGAAGCCCTTGATAATTTTATCTCCGTCTTTTATCTCAAGACCCGCGCCACACTTATCGCACGCCTGACAGCGAGGATTGGCCAGTGCCAGTCCAAAATAGTGTTGCCCGCATTGAGGACATTCGCCTTCCAGCATTTGATCAACATTATACTCGCATCCCACTAACAACTGTCAATCGTTTTAACACGAATCTTAATAAATATCATTGCGCTAACCAGAACCCTTGCAAATCTGGGGTTATTAGTTTTTACCCGGACGGAGCAACCTGCTCCGGAGTTTTTACCCTCAGCCGCCGCTATACTCGACTGGGTTGCAGCTCAAGCTGCTTGCGCTGAAAGTCGAAAATTGTTTCTCGACGGCCTTTTTACCGCATACCGAACAGCTAAGGTCCTCGTCACTGTCGTAGAAATTGCGAAATAGCTCGAATTTATTGCCACATTCCTTGCATATATATTCGTAAACAGGCATTTCTTTATCCTTTATTAGTATATGCATATATTGTAATATATATGACACCAAAGGTCAAGCCATGCATTTGCGTGAGCCTGAAATAAATAGTCATAATTCCTTTACCAGGAATCACTATATCTAGTCTGGGCCTTCTAGGAGCGAAAGGTATTTTTATTAAGTCATCTAACGGCTATCCGCAGCTATCCCCGGAGCGGTTGCGGAAAAGCAGAAATATTGCCATTGCGGTCAACACGCCCACTGTAGTGGAGGTAAAATAATCAGCCGCTATCAGTTCGCGATTCAACAACCACATCACCACCAGGTCCACAATAATGGCAAAAATGCCTGCGATAACCGCCGACAAGAACAGCTTCTTTTTATTCATAATTTACAACCTCCTTGACGAAAGAACTCTACCCTTAAATTTTTTTCACATGGTACGGGAATGATAAATGCGCCCCCGTAGGCCGACAATTATCGTTCCGGCGATCCCTGCAATAAAGGTTACAGGTAAAACAAAAAACACCAGAATAAAGGTAAAAGGTTCGTTGGGAAAAACATTGATTAAAATGTCATGCAGATATAAACTGGCCGGCTATCCCAGCGCGGAACTTCTTGTCAGAATGAAAAAAACTTCAGCCACCTGCCCGCTTTGGTCGTAACCGCAACAACCGAAAGAAGCGTTCTACTACACCGAGTGGTATTACAAATGAACGAAAATCACCCCCCATACGCAACAGAGCATTGAGGGGTGCGGCTATTAGAAACAATACGGCCAGTACGGCAAACAACAACCATGAAAACATAATACTCATTTTCATCCTAATCGAAGCGTTCGGGACATGTATCCGGTTTTATCTTGACAGTTAACAGATTCAACTTCAGGTTTCAGCGAGGGAATCTTCAGCAAAAAGCCCCCGTATCGCGTTTTCCATCTCGCGCACAACTTCGCTATCACGCGGCCTGGGCCTTGGCAAGTCCATGCTAATGATACGTTTTATGCGCGTCGGACGCCCCGACAACACGATAATTCGGTCGGCCATATGTATCGCCTCGGCAGGGTCGTGGGTCACCAATAACAAAGTGACTCTTTTTTGGCTCCAGATCCGCACTATCTGGTCCTGTAACTCCTCACGATTGCGCAGATCAAGGCCAGTGAGGGGTTCGTCCATCAACAGAATTTCCGGCTCAGTAACGATGGCCCTCGCCAACGCCACACGCTGGTTCATACCACCGCTGAGCTCATGGGGATATGACTCGGCAAATTCGCTCAACCCTACCGTGGCCAATGCTTCATCCACCGCGTCCAGGTCGCCCTCGCCGCGTTTATCTTTACGCAGTTCTAGTGACAGATTGACGTTCTGTCTGGCGTTGCGCCAGGGTAACAGCCGCGGTTCTTGAAAAACTTCCGACACGGTTTTAAGATACTCTCGGTTTTTACGAATATCCTCGCCATTGATAAGTACGGTGCCCGAATTGAATGGTATCAGCCCTGCGACTATGCGCAGAAGAGTGGTCTTGCCACAACCGGAGGGGCCAAGTATGCACACCAGTTCGCCCCGCCTCAAGCCGAAACTCACCTTGTCCAGCACACCAAGCGGGCCGAATCCCTTGCACAGGCCTTTTACTACGAGAGCTTCAGTTCCTGTGGTTTCCATTTTCTTATAAACCGACGGTCAATATAATTGAAAATACCATAATCAAAAACGATGATGATAATTGCGGAAATCATAGTCCAAGCGAAAACACGGTCAATGTTATAAACCTGGTAAGATATCCAGAGCATATATCCAATGCCGCTGACGGCACCTAATACTTCGGCCAGTATCACCACCTTCCAGGCCACCATGAACGAGCTTCTGAGCGCGGCAAATATATATGCATACAGCATCGGCAGGATTACCTTGGCAAGCATTTTCAGATGGGAACGGGTATAGGTGCTGGCCATTTCCACAATGGACATATCCAGCTCTTTGAGCCCTTCCCAGATGTTGATAATGAAAAAAGGTGCTACTGCCACCGCAATAACGAGAATGGGAGTGGCCTGAGAAAGGCCAAACCAGATGACCAGCATCAGCGCCCAGCAAATGGAAGGCACCGACTGCAACAGGGGATAAATCACGGAACGCACAGCCACTTCTGCCAACCGGT
>CAZUXO010000288.1:0-5175 GCA_964624325.1 uncultured Dehalococcoidales bacterium | reverse complement strand
TGGTCATCCAGCTTTTTGAGTACTTGCTGGTTGTGTACCAGTGCCCCTAGCGTCTCCACTCCTCCGTGCTTATCGGCAACATCGGTGATAATGTCGATAGCGCGGCGGACACCCATGCAGAAACCGATATTGGAAGCTTTTTGAATGTTAATCATGGTTTATCAACCCAAACAGACAATTGCGCTTTTACTCAATTTAGCATGAAACGGCAGGCCTGTAAAAGAACCCCTTGTTTGATATGCCCTTTGTTCCCTGATAATTAAATGTAGAGAGTATAAAATCAGGTGAAGCGCCTAAGGCATGAATTCGCGTACGGAACAGGTACACCTGCTGATGACCGATGAATTCAGAGTAGGATAATCCAGTTACGCCCAGACATCGATATTGCTTAACCTCCCGCATTATCTCATAATAGGTTAAAGCGATGTACACCATAGGTATAGGCAAGATACGGGGTCTGCAGCAGATAGCCGGCGCGGATGGCATATTCACCATGTGCGCCATGGACCACCGAGGGTCGCTGGAAAGCGTGCTGTGCGCGCCTGAGCGAACCGACAATTGCCATCTCGGGATGACGGATTTCAAACTTGACCTCTGTCAGACTTTGGCTCCTCACGCCAGTGCTGTTTTGCTGGACCCCATTTACGGCGCGGCGCAATGCATATCGCATAGCCTGCTCCCTAAAACATGCGGATTGCTGGTCAGCCTGGAGGCCACCGGATACACGGGAGACAGCCAGCACCGCGGGACCACCCTCTTAGAGAACTGGGGCGTGGCTAAACTCAAACGCATGGGGGCTTCCGCTGCCAAGATGCTGATCTATTACCGGCCCGATCTTGGGGTGCTGGCGCAGCAACAGCTTCAACTGGTTAGGAACGTGGCTCAGGATTGCCAAAGGTGCGATATTCCTTTTCTGGTCGAACCCGTCAGCTATCCTGTCGGGGGAGAGGCTGGCAGCGCCAGAGAGTTTTCCGAGATCAAGAGTAAAATCGTTGTTCAGACTGCCAGAGACATGACTGCGCTGCCCATAGACGTCCTCAAGGCGGAGTTTCCTGCTGATATGAACTTCAATACGGATGAATCGCAGTTGAGCCAGTTCTGTCAGGAGCTCAATGATGCTGCGCAAAAACCCTGGGTCATCCTCAGCGCCGGAGCCAGCTTCGAGCCCTTTATCACAGAGGTTGAGATCGCCTGCCGTTGCGGGGCGTCGGGATTTTTAGCCGGACGTGCTGTCTGGCAAGAGGCAATCGCAATGACAGACGCAAAAGTGCGGTACAAGTTTTTATCAACCGTCGCAGCCGAAAGACTCAAAAGGCTGGCCGAGGTGGCTCAAAAATACGCGACTCCCTGGTATAGCAAGCTGGGGCTGCCGGCCCAAAAACTGGCCGAAATCGCACCCGAATGGCATGCGTCCTACGAGTAAGAGACATGATAGCGACCATCACTCTGAATCCTTGCCTGGATAAATACATTTCGGTGGCCCGTTTGGAAATGAACGAGACCAATCGTAGCCAGCCAATTACTCAGTATGCTGGGGGCAAGGGGCTCGACGTTTCACGCGCCGTGCATGAGATGGGCGGGGAGACGATGGCTTTCGGTTTTGCCGGAGGGTCTGAGGGGGTGATTTTGACGACCCTGCTTGGAAATGAAATGGTGCCCTTTTCCTTTGTATCCGTAGGTGACGAAACACGCAGTTGCTACATCATAACCGAAACCGATTCAGCACGGCAGACTCGCATCAACACGCCCGGACCCCGCGTTTCCACTGCGGAACTGACAGAATTAGTCAAACGGGTGTGGGGTATGCTGCCAATACCAGACATCCTGGTCTGTGGGGGTTCGGTGCCGCCGGGGCTACCGTCGGATATATACGCTGCCATCATCACAGAGGCGCGGAACCATGGTATTAAAACCATTCTGGACTCGTCGGGGGACTATCTCAAAGAGGGTATAAAAGCAAGCCCCTTCCTCATCAAGCCAAATAAGCGCGAGGCTGAGGAGTTGCTTGGTAGACCTTTGACTACCGAGAAAGACATGGCGGATGCTGCTCGCGAGATGGTGGGCTTGGGTGCTGAAATCGCCGTTATTTCGCTGGGGAGGGATGGGCTTGTGGCCGCTGACCGGTATGAAACTGTCAAGGCGGTACCTCCGGCAGTAACTGCGGTGAGTACCGTTGGGGCAGGGGATTCAGCCGTAGCCGGATTTGCGATCGCCCTGGAGGGGCAAGAATCACTAATTCATGCCTGTCGTCTGGCGGTAGCAATGGGCACTGCAGCGGTGCTCACGCCCGGCACGACGCTCGCGCGCCGTAGCGATGTGGAAAGAATTCTGGCTATGGTCAGAACTGAGAAGCTGAGTTAGCCCTTTATCCTATTGCATCAGCCACTTTTCAAAATCTTCCGGAGCTTTAGGTGCCGGGTCGCCTTCTTCGCTTATCAGGCTGAGTTCTTCAACTGCTGACTGATCTGCTTTGGCGGCGGGTTTTTCGTCTTCGCGATGCAGACGGGTTGAGCGAGGGTTGTCGTCCCCGGCCACCAGACCTTCAGCCAGCGCCTGCCGCGTCTCTTTCTTGACAACATCCTGCAGGTGCTTGACTATCTCACCAGTCCGGATGCCAACTCCCTTTACTGCCTCGTCCAGGGCTGCCGTGGAGGCTTCCTCCACTCTTAGGATGATAGCGTCGCGGAAACGGACAGCCATCTCGTCGGCTCGGGCGCGTGTTTCCTCGCGTATCTTTAAAACTATCTGCTTTGCCTTTTGCTCATACAGGCGCAGCATCTTTTCGGTCTCGTCTTCGGCTTCCTGCCTGGCCGATTTCCCAGCCGAAACTATTACATCGTCGGCTTCTTTGGCCAACAAGAGCATTACATCGGCAGGGTTACCGTAATTTTTCTTGCCGTTATCTTCAGACTTCATGGCGCTACCTACCTTTTGCTAACCTATCCATTACATTCTTCACTATTCACGGCTTGATTACAAGACCTAAAAGTATCCCAGCAATAGGAATATCGTACTATGCCCTTGGCGGTATTTATTATAACCTTTTTTTGAAAGGGGTCTTTCCAATATATGTTCATTTATAAAGAACATAATTGGTGTTTGAGGCTACGCCACCTGTTATCGGAGATTGTGGGCTAATATTTTTTCTTGAGTGAGTGGTATTTTATTTTACGACACAAACACTTCGAGAAACTTTTTCACTTCCTCAAGTATTAAACCAATTCCTGTGTCTATTTTTTACACAGGGATCATGTATATCATTGAACGAATATTCGCTGCGTGTCATAATATACTATTCTGTGAAAAATAATTGAAATGAAGATTCTTTCCATAGGCGACATCATTGGAAAACCTGGTCGGGATGCGGTAAAAGCCGTACTACCTGCCTTAAGGCGCGAGTTTGGCGTTAGCCTTGTTGTGGCAAATGGAGAGAATCTGGCTGGAGGCATCGGGCTTACCCCCTCCACCGCCGATGAGCTTTTGCTGGTTGGCGTGGACGTCATTACATCGGGAAATCACATTTGGGCACAGAAGGAGATTATACCCTGCCTTGACGGCCGTATGCCCATTCTGCGTCCCTACAACTACCCGCTAGGAGTGCCGGGGAGGGGCTACCTCACGTTGGGAATTGTGGCAGTAGTCAATCTCATCGGGCGCACCTTTTTCGTGGCCAGTTATGACGATCCTTTCCGTGGCATGGATAAGTTATTGGCGGAACTAGCTCCTGATATCAAGATCGTCATCGTTGATTTCCATGCCGAGGCTACCTCTGAGAAAATGGCGATGGGGCGCTACTTGGACGGACGTGTCAGCGCCGTGTTGGGAACTCATACTCATGTTGGAACTATTGATGCACAGGTGTTTCCCGGCGGCACGGCCTATGTCACCGACATTGGCATGACCGGACCGTTCAATTCTATAATCGGCGATGATAACCAGATCGTACTACAACGATTCCTGACTCAGCTACCGGGCAGGCTGACCGTTGCCACGGACCGCCGTGTTGTGCTTAACGCCATCCTGGTTGATATAGATGAGTTAAGCGGACGTGCTATCAGCATTGAACGTTTGCAACGGAGTATCGACGTATGAACGGAAAGATTGATCTCCATGTCCATACCAACGCTTCGGATGGAAAATACTCCCCCGCGGAACTGGTTGGACTGGCGCTGCGTAACGGACTAGACCTGTTGGCCATAACAGATCACGACACAATTTCAGGCATAGCCCCTGCACTGGAAACAGCCAGGGCTTTTCCGGATTTGAGAATCATTCCCGGAGTGGAAATCAGCAGTCACGCCCCGGGCAGTGAGGTGCACGTGCTGGGATATTTTGTTGATACCGGTAACGCTGAACTTCTCCAGCAACTGGCTGCGTTGGGTGACTCTCGCGAGGACCGGGCTCAAGCTATCGTAGAGAAACTGCTCGGTCTGGGCCTTGATATCAGCTTGGAACGTGTCCATGAAATCGCCGGGGATGCCAGCATCGGGCGTCCGCATATTGCTCAGGCGCTGATGGAAAAGGGCTATGTATCTTCATTTCAGGAAGTTTTTACACGGTACATCGGGCAGGGCGGGCCGGCCTATGTCGACCGCATCAAGCTCTCCCCGGAAGAGGCCGTAGATCTGATAATAAGCTGTGGCGGATTACCGGTGCTTGCGCATCCTTCCACCATCAACGATGCGGAAGCGGTCATTTCTCGCCTTGCGACCAGGGGACTGGCGGGTTTGGAAGCCTATTACAAGGATTACACCGATGCGCAACGCCGGGATTTGGCCAGCCTTGCCCGTCGTTACAAACTGATTGCATGCGGCGGAAGCGATTTTCACGGTATCGATGAAGCTAACGAGGTAATGCTGGGAGACGCTCGTGTACCGCGGGAGTGTGGCGAAAACCTTATCAGTTTGGCGCGGGAGCGCGGTGTCAAAATGCCGGCGCAATTCAATCGGGGGTTTTGATATGTGGGTTAAATTTGTTTTCATGCTGGTCGGGGCTTACCTGCTTGGTTCAATCCCGGCGGCCTATCTGGGTGTCAAATGGTTCAAGGGCGGCGACATACGCAAGCTCGGTACCGGGAACGTGGGCTCCGCGAACGTTGCACGTACCACTTCCAAGCTGTTAGCGGTACCGGTTGCTCTTTTCGACATGGGCAAAGGCGCCTTGGCTTTCTGGATA
>CAZUXO010000287.1:0-2851 GCA_964624325.1 uncultured Dehalococcoidales bacterium | reverse complement strand
TATCATGTTGGTTATGATTTTATTTTTAATCCTACGCATACAGCCATGACCTACACGGCTCTGAACACTCTTTCCCTACACGACGCTCTTCCGATCTTGAGAAAAACCCTTGAGCACCGTTAGTAAAATCGATCATCTTCTGGATACCGGCGTTATTAATCAGGATATTAAGGTCACCAAAATCTTCGTTTACCCATTCTAGCAGTACATCACGATCGGATTCAAGAGTAACATCACATTTGTGGATATATAGCGCAGGGATAGCTTCCTTGGCTTCGTTAAGGCATCTTTCACGGCGTCCGCAAATAATAACCTTGTTGCCGGCTTTCACCATTACTTGGGCAAGCGCCAGACCAATACCTGTAGCTCCACCTGTTATCAGAACCGTATTGCCTTTAATATTCATCGATAACTATCCTTGTTTACTTTTCAGAATACTCTGACGCGTACGTACAGGTCACCACTGCGGCCATCTTCCTGTTTTCCCATACCCTTGAGTCTTATGCGGGTACCGCTTTGAATGCCGGCTGGTATTTTTACCAGCAGCTTTTTGTTCACGCCTTCTCGCTTGAACTTTACTTCCCTCTCAATCCCCTTAGCGGCCTCTTTAGTTTTAAGTCTGATTTCGGTCTCGGCATCCAGGTTATTAACCGGGCTCAAATCTAAGCCGAACAGCTTCTTAATCAGGAAACGCGCTGTCTTCCCTGTAATGCCTGCACCAAAGGCTTCCCGTTGAACCTGCTTCAACGGATTGACATTCTGGGGGCTTACGTTATTTCCGTAGGTCTTAGTCCGGAAGACTACATGCTGCCCGTTGAAAAATGTACTGTTTAAAAAGTCTTCATCAAAACGCAGTCCTGCCTGACGAAACATTGAAGCCATATCAGTATATACCGGCCGGTTCCCAAAGCTGTCACGGAATATATCCTGCTGCGAGAAGTTACCGAAATCTCCTCCGGCGTACACTCCTTTACCCGACAAGTCGTACTGCTTGCGCTTGTCAGGGTCTCCCAGAACGGCGTAGGCCTCGCTTATTTCCTTGAACTTTACTCCGGCTTCCTTCTCATTCCCCGGATTCTTGTCGGGATGATACTGAAATGCTAACTTGCGAAAGGCATTCTTAATTTCTTCATGACTAGCATTGTCTGATACGTCTAATATCTTATAATAATCTTTCATATATCCCGTCCGATGCTATATACTAAAACCAAATTATAGGTCACATTCGGGATATTGCCAAATGCCCAACCATCTGTTTAGTGTTAAGTGCGCAAGCTTTTTAGTCTTGTTTCTTTTGCCTTGTTTGTTGAACAGTTGCATCGCAAACAATACTTTTGAGAGCCGCCTGGATGCAGTCGTTTCTCCCTTCCGTTTTAGCCTTTTTAACTGGGAGGTACGGGCATTATCCGGGGAAATAAACAAAGCTTCAAACGATAATGACAGTCTAAAGGCAGATGGGCCGCGGATAGTTGTGGAATATTTCGATATCATGGCCAGGATTAATACCGAACAGCAAGCTATTGAGGCAATAACAACCAGCGTTATGAGCGATGATTTAACGGCTCATTTCAGCGCATTGCTTTCTCTTGAAGAGCGAAGGGATGGTATTGTAAAGCAGGCAGAGTCTGCCTTGGAATACCAGCTAAGATCTACTCTAAATTACCTTGATATTTTCAATCAATTGGACAGTCTGTTCAACCTCAAATCAACATTTCCGCCGATTATGTTACGATTGCAAGAGCCTCCCAAACTGCTGGTCGTATCGTCGCGTGGGATTATTGAAAGGTTAACGACCATTACACTAAATAACGACATGAGCATTGACGACATCTCCAAACTCGAAAATGCCGTCTCAGAGCTAGATGTCTCCTCGCTGGTGGTTGACCTGGGGGGTATTGCCACATACCCCTCCTTCGTGGCCAACCGATATGGTTTGCAATTCGCTTTGAGTACTGCAGTGGAAGAATGGTTTCATCAGTACTTGTTCTTTCGCCCATTGGGTTTTCGTTACGGTCTTGAGGAAATGGGATTCAATGAGCCGGAATACATCGTCATTATGAACGAAACGCTGGCGGGTATCGTGAGCGGTGAGGTTTCAGACATAATTTACAACAAATATTATGCTACTTATTACCCACCCGCGTCCTCATCGACTGTTACCACCACAACCCCGGCATTTGATTTTACCGGTTTTATGCATAACACACGCTTCACCGTTGACGCACTTCTGGCACAGGGGCAAATTAACCAGGCTGAGGCTTACATGGAGCAGCAAAGGCTCGTTTTGGCATCTCATGGCTATTTAATTCGTAAGCTGAACCAGGCTTTTTTTGCATTTTATGGCAGCTATGCCTACCAACCGGGATTCGAAAACCCCATAGCCGATAACTTCAAAGCTTTGAGGAGCAAGAGCGGGACACTTGCTGCTTTTGTGGAACAGGCTTCCAAATTCGTTAATCCAGATGAGTTGTCAACGGCCGTAAATTAATAACCTCTTATCTGATAGTTGACATAAGTCCAGTTGCCAAGATGGCGATTCTTTGATAAACTGATTCTTTGTCTGGGCCGCTAGCTCAATTGGCAGAGCAACTGACTCTTAATCAGTAGGTTTCGGGTTCGAGTCCCGGGCGGCTCACCACTTCAACTTCCGCGTCGGCGAATATGTTACTTATACCAGAGTAAATGCCGCTCTGTGTCACAATATAGTTTTTGGCCGAGGTCGATCAGTCTTTTTTTTAAGGTGTTAATGCCGTTCAAAATAATCAGTACTTGAATGTAGTGCCTTTGCCAACGTTTTGGCGACTGTCTTGTCTTTGGAGTCGCCGTACCAAATGACGAAAACGGATCTAGC
>CAZUXO010000286.1:0-3477 GCA_964624325.1 uncultured Dehalococcoidales bacterium | reverse complement strand
AATGCTCGGTGAATGGCTGTTATAATTGCCCTGATTGCCGTTGGAATCGACGCTGACTATAGTGGTTGTACTGGTCTGCTGATCATGCACAAAAATATCCCAGTAGCTGTAGGTGTTGGTATGCCCGGGCACAAGGTTGGTGGACATGGACTCATAAGCGACATATCGCCCATCAGCGCTAATGCTCGGCGAGTGGCTTGTATCATTGCCCTGGTTGCCGCTGGAATCGACGCTGACTATAGTGGTTGTACTGGTCTGCCGATCATGCACAAAAATATCCTGGCAGTTATTTGTATCCTCGGGCACAAGGTTGCTGGCATTGGAATAAAAAGCGACATAGCGCCCATCGGCGCTGATGCTCGGAGTAGAGCTCCAGGAATTGCCCTGATTGCCACTGGAATCCATGCTGACCCTGGTGGTGGTACTGGTCTGCTGGTCACGCACAAAAATATCAAGTACACCGTTGGTGTCTCCGGGCACAAGGTTGCTGGCAGAAGAAGCAAAAGCGACATAGCGCCCATCAGCGCTGATGCTCGGACTAGAGCTCTCATAATTGCCCTGGTTGCCGCTGGAATCGAGGCTGACTCTGGTGGTGGTGCTGGTCTGCCGGTCACGCACAAAAACATCCACGTAGCCGTTGGTATCTCCGGGCACAAGGTTGGTGGCAACGGAATAAAAAGCGACATAGCGCCCGTCGGCGCTGATGCTCGGAGATTTGCTGTAATCATTGCCTTGGATGCCACCGGAATCGACGCTGACCCGCTCCATATATATCGAAGTTTGCGTAGACGTGGTGAATGACCTCTCTGTTCCAGTGGTAGCCCCGGCTGCTCCTCCGTCCGCATTAGCTTTGAAATAATATAAAGTGTCCGATGATAGGTTGCCGATACTGATGCTAAAGGGACCAATTATTGTTCGCGTCAAAGTCGCGCTGGTCAAAGTTGGACCTGTTTCTGTTCGATACTGGAAAGAGACATTTACTGATGTAGCTGAGCCAAGAGAAGTTAGATTGCCATTTAATACAATAGAATTTATTGTAGGATTGGTGGCATAGTTGGTAGCCACGGCCAGCACGCTTGTTCCAACATTGATTTTTTCTGGAGTTGAACTACCGATGTTATTCATCTCGTCTGACTCGTCAATCGCCTGAAATCCATCAGCGTAGACTGTTACGTAGTAGTTTTCATCAGGTGTACTGGAAGGTATGGGATTAGTTGTGATGGTTACCTCCCTGGCGGCTCCTACGTCAAGGGAGTCCATGGCAAAATTTCCGAGTGAGTACGTTGTTCCCCATTCTGTTGTGCCCAAAGATACCCTGCAATGGAAAGGGCCAGATGCTGCTCCTCCGTTATTCAGTACTACAAAAGAAGCTGAGATTGTATCACCAATTGATGCTGTAAGAGGTTCGAATACAACAGGACTAACCGTTACGTCAGGTTTAACAATCTGAGTGAAAAAAGCATTACAGTTCATATTGTTGCTCATATTGATTGATATTTGAGTTGCCGTACCGGAAGCATCACCACCCCAGTGGTCGAATTTATAACCGCGGGCTGGCCAGGCTGAGAGAGATACCTGTTGCCCAGAATCATAGTTGCCCGTACTGGGGCTTACAGTCCCCCCGCCAGCGGGCTCTACGCTTGTATTTAATGCGAATTCTTTAGGGGCGGGTAGAGATTTGATCATAATAGACCCGGCCGGTTGTCCAACTGATGCGTCCCATATGATATGTCCCTCCAGCCAGAAAACCTTTACCAAACTGATAACCTGGGTAACCCCATTCAATTTGTTGCGTATCTGAGCTGCACTGTCGGGATTATCTATAAACCACTTAAGCCGCGCCATCCAATCGGCAATGGTCAGTCGGTTATCGGCCGTATTAAGCTGTGACAACATCTTTGTGGCAGCTGACCCCAAGTACTTAAACCTATCTATTAGGCTGGTGTTAGGCCAGAAGGCTTTGTCGAGGTCCCTGAAAACACCAATGATGTCTGGCAGGCTGTCGACTATATCAAAGATAATTGGGATGTCTACTCCAAAACAATACGCCACCGGACCAATAAGTTTGATACATGCATCTGTGCCATTTGCTATGGTTCCATTCCATTGCGATGCTGTTGTAAGATCGGCAAAGAAGGTCACAGAACCCGTAGTATTTAGGTCGACATTGTATCTGAGTGTTTCCCCAGGTGGCAATACCTGAAAGTTATTGCAGAGCATAGTCACGTAATCCCCATCTACCGGCCGTGGTATCATGTTGCCAATATTAGAAATTTCCCAATTGGTCCAATATGGTTTGTTATTGGTAATCCGGATCTCCAATACGTCTGGTTGCGTGAATAATTCAGCTTTAATTATTCCATTGCTTAGTGAATCATCTATGACTACATTGCCGGCCCCAGACTCCGACTTAAGTTGTAATTTAGTTGACCTCACGGTGCTCTTGGCACTATCTGCTGAAATTAGCCCCTTTATCAACTTCTGTGCGGGATTCGGCTTTGCGACGATTAGATTATCGATATCTTTATAAACAGCAAACTGCACGCTGTATTCTCCTGGATTAATGACACAATGAACCCAGCTTATAGTGGTTTGCTGAGTTGGCTGCAGGGCTGATATTAACCTCTTCGAGTGATCAGCTACCCTTTTCCCTTTTGCATCCCGGACTGTGGCTTTGGCAATAAAAGTACTGGCTGAGTTTCCTGTATTGGTAAAAGTAACTGAGACGTTGATGCAACTTCCTGCCGGGACTTCTATTAGGCTGCTTGGGTAATAGCTGTCAATCCTTGCTGACACTGTATTAACAGAATTATTCGTTCCCGCGGTATTAGTGGCTAACACCATATTAGGAGGTAAGATCAATGATCCTACAATAACTAAGACTAACAGTAGTCTAATATATCGTCTACGCATCATAGTTACCCCCGTCTTCGGTCAGGTTACCTCAAATCTATATAATAATCATGTAGATACAGCTTGTATTGAACCCAGAGGTTTGCCAATATCCAGACGAATAGCGACGTTGAGTTTTTATCCGAAAGGTCCCCACAGGGTCTGCCGTCAATGCGGGGACCGGCACCGCCAGTGCACCCAGTTTCAGCACCATCAACGCCGTATCTACCGAAATGAATCTCCACGCCCTTAATCTACCCATTAATTCTTTCCTCGGTGTGACCCGCACCTCAGTAGCCTGCCAGAAATAACCGGCAAAACCGTATCCATGTCTTTACGACCCGCCATGCCCGCCATTATGGACTGTCTATAGGAAATTAGCAATAACACCTGGAAGATACTGGAAAAATGAGGTTATTCAACCTGATGCCCCAGCCGTTGCCACTGGCATCCATAAAAAAAGGTGGGATTCCAGTGGGCAATGTTACCCACTCCGTTACCTTTACGAGTGGACTAATCCGAAGACACGTATGAAACCGTTGGGCTTTCAATTAGAACGGCAGGTTTTTAATAGATGTTTTTATT
>CAZUXO010000285.1:0-6749 GCA_964624325.1 uncultured Dehalococcoidales bacterium | reverse complement strand
CGCGGCATCACCGCAGAAATGGGTATGTCTCTCATCCTGATAACTCACAACCTGGGAGTGGTAGCAAGATACGCACAGAGAGTTTACGTCATGTATGCCGGAACAGTTATCGAGCATGGAGCGGCGCTAGATGTCTACCATCACCCCTTCCATCCTTACACCTCCGGGCTACTGTCATCCGTTCCGAGACTGGACGAGCCGCGCAAAGCTCGCCTGGCCCCCATTGAAGGTCAGCCACCCGATATGATGTGCCCACCAGAGGGTTGCCCTTTTCAACCACGATGTCAATACTTTTTGCCCAAATGCATCACTGATAAACCTGGATTGGAAGAGATCGCTACCGGCCACTTTGCGGCGTGCTGGGTGGCGGCTAGCGGGGATATGCCATGGCAGAAGACGTAATAATAGAGGTAAACAACCTCACCAAGTATTTTCCTATTACCTCCGGTCTTTTCTTTAAAAAAAAGGTCGCGGAGGTTCGGGCGGTTGATGGTGTAACATTTGCTATTCACCGAGGCGAAACGCTGGGTCTGGTTGGTGAGAGCGGATGCGGTAAAACCACCGTAGGCAAATGTGTGCTGCAGTTGTACCGAGCCACATCCGGCGAAGTGATTTTTGAAGGTAAGAACCTGTGCGAGCTTAATGAGAACCAGCTACGCCCGCTGCGCCGTAAACTGCAGGTTGTTTTCCAGGATCCGTATGATTCTCTTAACCCGCGCTTCACGGCGGCCGACATTATAGGAGAACCCCTTCAAATCAACAGCACCATACGCGGACGTGAATTCGACGCGCGCATCGGAGAACTGCTGGATATTGTCGGACTGGCTCCTTATATGGCTGACCGTTACCCTCATGAGTTCAGCGGCGGACAGAGACAACGCCTGGGAGTAGCCAGAGCGCTGGCTCTCCAGCCCCAGTTTATCGTGTGCGACGAACCGCTTTCAGCGCTGGACGTATCCATTCAGGCGCAGATCATCAACCTGCTGGACGATCTGCAGGACAAGTTCGGTATTGCCTATCTGTTCATATCGCATGACCTGTCCGTGGTGCGTCATATCAGCGACCGATTGGGTGTTATGTACCTCGGCAAGCTGATGGAAATCGCCGCGAGAGATGAAATATATAAATCGCCGCTTCATCCCTATACGAAAGCGTTGCTTTCGGCAGTACCCATACCGGACCCCGCAGTAGAAGCCAAACGGGCCGTTATTGTGCTCAAGGGTGAGGTTCCCAGCCCGATTAACCCACCCTCCGGTTGTGTATTCCACCCAAGATGCCCACAGGCATTCGAGGATTGCTCAAAGCTCGTGCCTTTGCTCGAAAACGCCGGGAGCGGTCATCACGTGGCCTGCCTGTTGTATAAGACATCCTGGCCTTAAAAACACGGGTGGCATATGGCTTCACCTAACTCTGAGCTTGTCGAATTCCTGGCAAAAAACGGGTATAAAGCTCAGGTGGTATCTGTTTCTCGTCTGACAGAAACCGAATCATCCCTCACCGAATTAAAACAATCCGGTGCTATCACTGCCGACTTTTATCCGGAAATCACAAAATATTTTAACTTCGACTACAAAGTAGCCCTAACCGAAGCTAAATCCATAATCATTGTGGCCTCTCCCCAGCCACCCACACGAGTATTTTTTAACGAGCTCCCCGTTATCATTCCTCCAACCTACATATACAAAGACATCTGGGTTGAACAACTACGGCTATTAAAGGATTTTCTTGAGCCACGTGGGTACCTTCTGGCAAGGGCACGGCTACCCTTTAAAACCCTGGCAGTCCGTAGCGGGTTAGGCAAATACGGGCGAAACAACATCTGCTACATCCCTGGTATGGGGAGTTATTTCCGTTTGGGGGCATTCTATTCCGACATGCCATGCGAAGATGACAACTGGGGGACAGCGGCGGTCTTGAAAGTATGCCAGGCATGTGAATTGTGTGCAGACAAGTGCCCAACAGGATGCATCTCCATCAACCGATTCACAATACAGGCAGACAGATGCCTCACCCATTTCAACGAGAATGTTAATCCTGTACCCGACTGGATAAAACCAGACTGGCATAATGCTTTGCTGGGTTGCATGGTATGTCAGGAAGTATGCCCGGTAAATTTGGAATTTACGCAAAAGAGGCATGATGCGACAGAAAGGTTCTCCAGAATCGAGACAGATGAAATACTGGCAGAAACTCCACAAGAGAACCTCAGGTCTGAGACACTCTCCAAACTCGAGGCGCTATGCCTGTCGGATAATGACGTTTATCCAATATTAAAACGTAACCTGTCATGGCTTATTGATAGATGAGCCGAGCATACAACGGCGCGACCTCACTGGTAACGCTATACGTGCTACTAATCCAACATCGATGTTATCCTCACCACTTGTAAAGTTCGGACATACCTAACCGATACGCTAAGCCTGGCGTTGTCAATCAAAAAAATAACCCTGGTCATGGATTGATTCTTGACCTCGAAAGCCTGTGATGCTAAATTAAGGGTGCATGGCTTTTGTCCCTGTAGCTCAGTTGGATAGAGCAGCTGCCTTCTAAGCAGCTTGTCGCGCGTTCGAATCGCGCCAGGGACACTTTTAGTCACAAAACCACTCTTCGGGGGACCCCCAAAAGACCCCGGACACCAACTGCCTTGTCACTTTTATCCCATTCTGCACACAATATCACGCAAAGTCATTCCGATTCCACCAGCGGTCTGCTAACCTCAGAATATAAAGGTAGTGATGTTATGACAATTTCAGAAGGGCTGCAAGCCTACCACGCCCAAGCGGGTGGACACAACGAGCGCATCTTTCATTAATTTAAGGCAAGCCTGCACTACCTCGCCGGGTTCCTAAGAGAAAAGCGGAATACCACCAAAATCACAAACAACGACCTAAGGCATTTCGTCATCACCTGAGGGAAGCGGCCCAAGTTCGCCCATTCCCCCTACACTCGCCAAAGCAGAACCGGCCACTCCTATCTCAGCGAACCACCTATGCCCGTGATACCAAGGCTTTCTTTGGGTATCATGCGGTCGAGTAGATATATTCATGTATAGAATAACTAAAACCTAGTTTAGTATCCCCTAATTGGGAACTGGCTCACTGCACGCTAACTAAACCAGAGGTATTGTGCTCTGTGCAATAATACTTGTACAAACCGACTTTAGTAAAAGTATAGGTATACACAGTATCTATTCCGGAGATTGAGACGGAATAAGCAAGAGGTGGGAAAAATCCCAGCGGATGAGAAGGGTCCGGACCACCTACCAGAATAAATTTCACAGTGCTTCCCACGGGTACAACCAGAGAGTCCGGTACATAGACCATTCCAGGGTACAAATTGACTTCATAGACGCCCGGCTTTCCTGTCGCTGTAGTTGTGCTTGAGGAAATCGGGATGACGGTGACGCTAGTGCTGGCAGGTGGTAGGGTTGCAGACGAGGTACTGGTGGTCGCCGACGTGGTGCTAGGAATTGTGATGCTGCTAAATGGGGGTATGTTTGTGGTAGTAGCCGGTTTGGGCGTCGTAGCGGGCGCTGTAGTGGTGAGGGTCTCCACTGGAGATTTCGAACATCCCGCCGCTACGATTACGGTGAGCATAATCTCTAGAATTAAAATGTGTTTCAATTAATTTACCTCCCCTCCTCAAATATGAGAATACCACTATTACCGAATCAACCCTGCTAACAATTCACATCATACCAAGCGAATTCATTTTAAGACATGGCACGTTAAAAAGGCATTACATAAATGATGGAAACATCAATTTATTGTAACATTTGTGGCTGCGACATCGCATTGCATGCCTAGGAAAATCTTAATTCTACAACCAGAAAACGGTGCAATCTAATAATGTAAAAGGGAAACCAGCTCGATTATGCCGTTGTCTAATACAATTAGAAAGTGAAACATGAGAAACAGAAACCCACTGCCTTGCCACCTTCTATTATCGGGTTTGTGCGTGTGGGTAAAACAGTTTGTGTTTAAATGGTTAAATACCAGTTTCTCTGCCTTCTACTAATCGGACCGAGAGCTCGAATCCCACCGGAATACTTATAACATCAAAATGCCCCTCAGTTGCCCCATAAGATTTAACTCACCGATGAAATGAGAATACATATGAGTTGAACGAAAAAACAGGGGTGATTGTATTCTCTTCCACGCCTGGAATAGATACAGATCGAATTTGTGGTAATATATTCCGTGATCAATAGCTGATCAAGTTAAATTTTAACTAAAGGAAGCGCAAATGCCCAAGTACAAGACAACATGGCTAGACGGCAAGTTACCATCCGGTCAGCTATTCGGCGTGGCAGTTTGCGGGTATAGTGGCAAGATCAGGCACATGACTATCGGTGATGACCCAACACGTCGAATACTTATGCGGTTTGAAACTGTTGATGGGAACCAATGTCAGGTTTCCAACCACTGCCTAGCCACAGACTGTCCGTTAAATAAGACAGAGAATAAGCATATGATGCATATGCTGGACATGTATTATGAGGAAAAATTGGATCCCGAAAGTTCAAAGACATGGGAAACGGATAGTGTGCTCGAAGGACTCTTGAAATTTGCGACCAAGATGAATGAATCCGTACCAGCAGAATTGCGCCGAGGGATGATACTGGCTAACCCTGAAGACAACGGCCTTTCTCAGGACGAAACTCGCTAACGAAAACCATACATCCCCGATGTGTTCTCTCTCAATAATGTGCCGCCTATGGGCACATGTTCAACCGCCTTTGATATCAGTGATTTTCTGGCTCCTCTGTGTGGATAGAACTTGTACCTTTTGGTTGAATTAAGCGAAATATATGCCCAACCCCACTAAAACATTTGCGGAACATATAATTAAGCAAAATGTTTAAAAAGGATCGAAACCCTTTCAACCTATTGACATCTCCATCGTAAAGGTGTATAAAAAGCATACAAGCGGACTGGGCATTTACAGACGTCACCGTGAGGCTAGGATGTTTAAAAATCCAGGGGTGCGGCTATTCTTGGCCACCTGTCTACTTTTGAGCGGCATCGTGGGTGTTGGTTTGATGTACTATCATGACGATGTCGGATTTCTTTCTGATGATACTCCCCCATTGTTTCCCGTCTTTAGCGAGGGGTACTTAGATTCCATGCCGTCAAGTCATTACTTTTCTACGCTCGACATTCGAAACTTGAGCAATATTGAGAATCCAGATGACGGAGTGACTCAGTATATGTGTGGTTGGCATAGCTCATCGTACGATGAAGACTATTGCACGGAGGTTACTTAAATAAACCCAAACACAAAATAACGTGTTTGGGTTTATTGGTTTAACAGGAGGAATATCAATTCGGCATAAGCTGGAATCTGAACAACGGATCGTCTGTTATGGTAACCTGGCGATGATTTCTCGAATATCGGATTTGGAGGTATAATAATGGCGAAATATCATTCCACAGTCAGTCGTCGCGATTTCCTAAAAGCTCTGGGAATGGGAAGTGCCGGCCTGGGAGCTTTAGCCATCACCCCCCCAGGCATACGTGATCTTGATGAAGCAGTAGCCTCCCCACAGGCTGACTGGAAACGACCTCCCTGGGTAAAGGAGGTTGACAAACCAACTGTAGAGATTGACTGGAATACCCTCAAGCGCTTTGATTATCGGTCAGTCATGTTCGTCAACGGCTTCAGCAAAGCTGTTGGTCAGGAAACCGCCACTAACCTAAATGCAGTAGGTCCTGTGAACACCAAGAAGTGGATTATGGATAAACTTCCCGGTTGTACTCTAAAGGACTACGCCGTGAAGATGGGGTCTCAAGGCTATGCCTTTGATCCACACAGCTTCCTGGGATTTAAAAGATCCCCGACACCCGAGAGTCTTGGCGTACCCAGGTGGGAGGGAACCCCCGAAGAAAACGCCCGCATGGTAAGAACTGTCATGCGCCTCTATGGGGCTGTTGATGTGGCTTATGTCGAACTGGATACGAATACCACGGAGAAATTGCTTTACACTTATGATGTCGATGGCAAGCAACTGGAGATCAAGGATGTTGAGCTTGGGGAGGAGAGCGAAAAACTCAAAGTACTGCCCAAGAAAGCGCGCTGGGTGATAGTATATAGCGTAAAAATGTCCCATGAGCTAACCAGGAGGTTGCCGTCATTCAACGCTGAACCTACGGTGTATATGGGCTATTCCTTTGGGCCTTTTGTGCAGGACCGCTTCCAGGACTTCGTCCGCACCCTAGGTTATAATTGCTACGGAGAACCCAGACCTAATTCCCTGGGGACATCGGTTGGATTGGGGGTAATGGGAGGGTTGGGGGAGCTAAGCCGTATCGAACATGTGGTGACCCCTTCTCGAGGGTTTTCACAGCGCGTATTCAAGATGATCACCGACCTGCCGCTGGCACCTACCAAGCCTATCGACACTGGCGTCATGGATTTCTGCCGGGTTTGCAAAAAATGTTCTGACTTGTGTCCGGCAAAAGCCATCAATTCTTCCACTGAACCTGCCTGGGAGGTACCGGGAACTTATAAGAACCCGGGGGTGAAAGGCTGGTTCCGGTTTGAGCCCCTGTGCTATACATACTGGCGCCAGACCGGTACCGGTTGTGGTTTTTGCCTGGCCCTGTGCCCTCTGAACCGCCCAGAGGGTACGTCTTACTTCAACACCATGCGCAGCGTTATCGCTCGCACTACGGCATTCAATCGCACCTTCCGCAAGATGGATGACACATTGGATTGGGGTGTCAGGAAGGACCCCTCCAGTTTTTGGG
>CAZUXO010000284.1:0-3339 GCA_964624325.1 uncultured Dehalococcoidales bacterium | reverse complement strand
GCTCTTCCGATCTCTCGGCCAAACTGGCGAAGGCGGCGGGTTTATACTCTGTCTACGTCACCAATGGCTACACCACGCCTGAAGCCCTCGACCTGTTGGGCCCTTATTTAACAGCTTGGCGCGTGGATATCAAGGGGTTTAGCGATGAATTCTACAAAAAGCTGGCCAAAATCAGCCAGTGGAGGGGCATCCTTGATGTTGCCAAACGGGCTAAAGATAGGTGGGGCATGCACGTGGAAGTCATCACCAACATCATACCTGGCATGAACGATGATGACGAACAGTTGGGCGGTATCGCCCGATGGATATCCTCGTCCTTGGGCGAGTTGACGCCCTGGCATGTTACGCGCTTTTACCCCCAACACCAGTTGCAGGACGTCTCGGTCACGCCTGTTGCTACCATCGAGCGCGCGGTGAACCTGGGGAGGAAGGCGGGGTTGAAGTTCATTTACGCAGGAAATGTGCCGGGTCATTCCTCTGAAAATACGGTATGCTACAACTGCCATAACCTGATCGTGAGACGTCAGGGCTACCAGACGGAAGTGTTGGGACTGGCAGGTTCTCATTGTAAATTCTGCGGTTCGGACCTTAATTTCAAAATGGATACCAAGGGGGTGTCGACATGACAGCCATGATTCGAAAACCAGCGGTGGCGGGATCATTCTATCCTGGTTCTAAGAAAGAGCTTGAGGACATGGTAGCCACTATGGTGAACGAAAGAGCGCCTAAAGAGAAGGTGGCAGGTTTGATATGCCCACACGCGGGTTATATATACTCAGGGACGGTGGTGGGGGCCGCCATTTCGCGCATTCAGTTCACAGGCACTTTCATCATCATGGGACCGAACCACACCGGGCTGGGTAAACCCTTCAGTATCATGACTTCCGGCACGTGGGAAACCCCGCTGGGAATGGTCGAGATCGACACGGATCTGGCAGATAAACTCGCCGGAAACTCGGCTTATCTCGAGAGAGATGCCGATGCTCACCTGCGGGAGCATTCTATAGAAGTGCAACTCCCGTTCTTGCAACACTTCAAAAAAGACGTGAAAATCGTACCCATCGTCCTTTCTCACGCCTCTGGTAATTTGTATAAAGAGATAGGCATGGAAATAGCCGAGGTACTGGGCAGGCTGGATAGAAATGTGATTATAATGGCTTCCAGCGACATGACGCATTACGAACCGGAGGAGCAGGCAAGGCGGAAAGACCACTCTGCCATTGAGGCCATCCTCAGTCTGGATGCAGACGAGTTGCTGGAGCGCATTGCCGCACAGAATATTACCATGTGCGGCTACGCACCAGTGGTAGCACTCGTGTCGGCGGCCAAGGCCATGGGGGCGCGCTCTGCCAAATTGGTAAGATATCAGACTTCAGGCGAGACGTCTGGGGACTATTCCAGCGTGGTGGGTTATGCCGGGCTTATGATTCTTAGGGAGACTATGTCGCCGCTGGTGAAGCTGGCACATGAAGCCATTGATGCCTATGTTAGCGAGGGTCGCATGTTGGAAACTCCCTCGGTGCTCGCTCCAGAAATGGAAGATCAGGCAGGTGCATTCGTCTCCATACACAAAGACGGAGAACTGCGTGGTTGTATTGGGACTTTCGAGCCGGCTCGACGCAATGTGGCGGAGGAGGTAATCATCAATTCCATCAGCGCGGCTACGCGCGACCCGCGCTTTTCACCCGTCGAAGAAGAGGAACTGAAGGATCTGGATATTAGCGTGGACATACTCACATCTCCAGAACCCATCGATGGCAAGGAGCACCTCAACCCTAAAAAATACGGGGTCATTGTGCAGCGTGGCGCTCGGCGCGGGTTATTGCTGCCGGACCTGGAAGGCGTTGATACTGCCGAGCAACAGATTGAAATATGCCGCAGCAAAGCTGATATTATGCCCGGCGAGAAGGTTAGATTGTACCGATTCGAGGTAAAACGGTATCACTAGTCTCTTTTAGCCAAAACGCGGCGGATTTGGCCATCAGCTTTCATTCTTATCCATGTCTGTCCCGTCGTGGAATATGGAATAAAGTTCGTTGTATAGGCTCCGCTGATTTCGCTATGTTGTGGTAAAATCGGGTACGAAATCTCATCAAGGAATAAATTAATGCGATCGTGTCCGAAAGGCAGATATGGATGGCGAGTTGAATCATGAAGATGCGCGTTAGGCAGTCAGACGAACTCTACTTTGAAAGTATAGGCTCATTCTGGGGCAAGCTGGCCGTGGCTTTGTTTTTCGGTATGGGTATCCTGTTTGGCATTCTTTTATTCTATCAACGGGCTCATGGACCGATAGGAGAAAATCCATCTCCCGATTGGTTTTATATCATGATGTTATGCATTTTTCTTGTGATAAGTTTGCTGGTTATCAATTTTATCTCTCTTACCGTCATTGTTACTAGTGAGGGTATCATGGTGGCATACGGCTTGTTTCGCCGACATGTTGCATGGGATAACCTGGCAGGGTACGAATTGAATAAAGGCTCTGCGTTTTGGCAATTCGGCGGTTACGGCATCCGCTTGGGTTGAAGAGAAGGCCGTGCGATGCTGGTGTACAATACGATGCGAAGTTCTCTTATCATGCTGGAACTAAGGAGTGGTAACTACAGCTACTTCGGTTTTTCTACGAAGCACCCGGATGAGGTCATGGCACTAATTGAGAGCCACCTTAGCTAGTATCGCCTTTTATGCCCAGTATGGGAGGATGTATAGTGAGTGTGAGACCTTTGATGAAGCAGCCATTATTGTCGTTACTTTTTATCAATCTTTTGATGACAGTGAAGGCAAAATAAGGGAGTGGTATAACGGTAGTAGGGGCTTTGTCCGCCGGGAGACGACAGCGGTATAGTGGGAGTTGGCAACGAACTTGTGCTCTCATTGGTCTTCGCCTTCCTACTCACAGAGGCAGGAGATAAGGGCTGGGAATTCAACAATTATGGACTTATTCGATTATCAATATGAAAAAGACAAGCTGAAGGAAGCGCCTCTGGCAGCGCGCATGAGGCCTACTAAACTCTCCGAGTTCGTAGGGCAGGAACATATCATTGGGCCGGACCACGTGCTACGTAGGGCCATTGACTCCGGCAACCTGCCTTCCGTAGTGCTGTGGGGACCGCCGGGTTCGGGCAAGACAACCCTGGCTTTTATCATGGCTCAGTCCACTTCCTCGCACTTCAGCCCTGTTTCTGCTGTCAGCGCTGGTGTGGCTGACCTGCGTCGAGTCATCGAAGACGCGCGTGAGCGCCGTAAACTAGTTGGACAGAAAACGCTTCTATTCATCGATGAGATTCATCGATTCAACAAGGCAGATCGGAAGAGCGTCGTGTAGGGAAAGAGTGT
>CAZUXO010000283.1:0-3422 GCA_964624325.1 uncultured Dehalococcoidales bacterium | reverse complement strand
GAGTGGTCCACCAATGAGAAGGTGGCTATGGAAGTGGGGCTGGGTGCATGTTACTGCGGAGTGCGTGCCTTGGTTTCTATGAAGCACGTCGGGCTTAACGTAGCCGCCGACCCCTTCATGGCGGCAGCTACGACAGGTGTGCGAGGGGGGTTGGTAGTAATCACTGCTGACGACCCCGGTATGCACAGCTCGCAAAACGAACAGGACAATCGCTATTTTGCGAAATTCGCCAAGGTGCCATTGTTGGAGCCGTCCGACAGTCAGGAAGCCTATGATATGATGGCGATAGCCTTTGATATCAGCGAACGCTTCGATACTCCGGTGTTGGTACGTACTACGACACGCATCTCCCATGCCAAGACGGTTGTGGAAATAGACGCAAAAAGAAAAGACGCTCCACTACCTGCCGGGTTTAAGCGTGACCCCGCAAAATTTGTCATGTTGCCGTCTAATGCCAGACGGAGGCGCCCACTGGTTGAAGAAAGACTCGTTAACTTGACCGAGTTTTCCGATTCATTTGCATTTAATAAAATCATATCTGGTTGGCCGGAAGTGGGTATTATTACAGGCGGAATAGCCTTTCAATATGCTTTCGCCGCTGTTCCACAAGCATCCTTTCTTAAACTGGGTATGACCTATCCATTACCTGAGAAAATCATCCGTGAATTTGCCAGAGGGGTAGAACAATTGGTGATCATTGAAGAACTTGAACCCTTCCTTGAGGAACAGATTCGCGCTATGGGGATTGTCACCGAGGGTAAAAAGTTTATTCCCAGGGTCGGCGAACTGAATCAGGCGATTATTTCCCGAGTTGCTGCGAAAGCAGGCTGGGTCAGTAGGCACGAAGAACCTCTCGAGGACTCGCTGGAAGATGAGCTGAATAATCTGCCTATGCGTCCCCCGTTGCTGTGCCCTGGATGCCCTCATACCGGCATTTTCTCAGTGTTGAGTAGCCTTGGCATACGCAAAAGGAACCACGAAAACGGCGAAACCGGTTTAGTTATCACGGGTGACATAGGTTGTTACACGCTGGCGGCTTATTCTCCCCTTGAGGCTATCGATACTTGTGCTTGTATGGGGGCGGGAATTGGGCAGGCTTTAGGAATGGAGAAAGCTGGGTTAACAGACAAGGTCGTGGCAGTAATCGGTGATTCCACCTTTCTGCACTCTGGTATCACAGGGCTGATAAATGCTGTATACAACAAATCATCTATGACGCTTATTATCTTGGATAATCGCACCACGGCCATGACTGGGCATCAGCATCATCCTGGAACGGGTTTAACCGCACAAGCCGAGCCGACAGCTTCCGTCAATATTACTGAACTGGTTAGGAGTTGCGGAGTAGCGAACGTGCAGGAATTATCGGCGTTTGACCTTAAGGGATTGCGCTCCGCAGTCAAAGCCGCGCTCGATAGTCCTGAGCTTGTGGTGTTGGTAGTGCGCGGGAACTGCTCCGCCATTACGCGTAAACAGGGCAAACCTTATACTATCGATAATGCTAAATGCAATCAGTGCGAAGTTTGCCTCACCCTTGGCTGTGCCGCTATCCGTAAAGAGAATGGCACTTTCTCAATCGATAGCAATCAATGTATGGGCACCGGTTGTAATCTTTGTCAGAAACTTTGCCCTCAAAAAGCCATCAGCTTGGTTGCAGACAAGGAGTCAATAAATGATTAAACTTAACGTTCTTATTGCGGGTGTGGGAGGGCAGGGGGTAGTACTTGCAAGCGATATTCTGGCAGAGGTGGCTATGGGGGCTGGTCTGGATGTAAAAAAGACCGATACGCTTGGTATGGCCCAGCGCGGTGGCAGCGTGGTCTCGCATGTAGCCATTAGCGAGGATGTTGCTTCTCCTGTAATCTCCGAGGGAGAAGCTGACATATTGCTGGCATTCGAAAAAGCCGAGGCTGCACGCTGGAGTGGGTATCTGAGAAACGGAGGTATCGTCATTGTGAATGACCTGTCAATCCCTCCGCTTTCTGTTAGCCTGGGTAGCGAATCTTACCCTGATGATGTCGAGATACTTCACATATTGCAGCAGCGTGCTTCCGAATTGATGCTTGTAGAGGGGTCTCGAATAGCGGCCGATATTGGTAATCCAAAGGTGCTGAACGTAATCATGTTGGGCGCGCTGTCGATGCTGACACCGTTTAATCCTGATCTTTGGGGGAAAGAAATTGGGCTGAAGCTGCCTCCTCATTTATTGGACATAAATTTGACTGCGTTTGAACTTGGAAGGCGTGAAATGCTTCAGATTCTTTCTGGAGTCTCCGACGAGAGTTCTTGCTCTCACGAATCACAGGACGGCAGTTGTGGCTGCCCGTAGAGAACAAGATGTTTGAACCAGATGTGGATAAAGCCTTTGCGGTCATCGTAGAAAAAAATACGGAACCGATTTCAGCTTTCATGGGCATGCGTCTTGTTGAGCTAAAAACTGGTTATGCAAAGATAACAATGCCTATTAAGGCTGAATACCTGAATTTTCACCGCGTTGCCTTTGGTGGTGTCATAATGTCTTTAGCTGACCAAGCGCTCGGTTATGCCGTGAACTCGTTTTCCTATCCCAGCGTGGCATCCCAGTTCAATATGTATTTCTTAAGCAGCGCTCATATTGGTGACGAACTAACCGCCGAAGGCACAGTTGTTCGAAGTGGGAGGCGTATCAGCGTAGCCGAAGTAAGCGTTACCAACCAGAATGGCAAGCTGATCGCACGTGGCAGCGGGTCCACTATCGCAGTAGGGGTTGATTGAAACCAGCGTAAAGGATTAGAGAGATAAGCCCGTCGGCTGGATACCGGGGATATTCGTTGTTTGGTTGACAACTTAGATTTAGCCATGTTAGAATGCCGCCATCTTATACGATGATTGGTCGACGTCCTGTAACGATTATTCCGATGATTATTCTTTGTTTCAGTATTAGGCTTGTAGATTTTACATTTACCCAGCGCACAGAGGTGCGCTCGGGGGGGTGTGCTGCTCTACGGAATAAAGCGGGTTCATAAAACAGTTCGTCGTTAAGAGTACCTCCCTTTCGGGAGGTTTTTGATTAATTGGAGATTTGCACATAGTGATGGTAGAACCAGCAACATTGCCTCAACTGATAAAAAATAACAGCCTGAAATGGCCGAAGGTTCCAGCCATGTGCATGAAAAAATTGGGCATATGGCAGCGTTACCATTGGGGTGAGTATTGTAACAAGGTAAAGTATTTTTCCCTCGGAATGATTAGTTTGGGGTTGGTACCAGGAGATGTAGTAGCCATTATCGGAGATAACGAACCTGAGTGGTTTTGGGGAGAATTCGGAGTACAGGCGGCAGGGGGCATTGCCACCGGGATATTCGTGGACTCCGTTCTTTCCGAAGTTCAGCATATTGCCAACCATTCAGGAGCGCGTTTTGCCCTGGTGAACGATCAAGAGC
>CAZUXO010000282.1:0-10773 GCA_964624325.1 uncultured Dehalococcoidales bacterium | reverse complement strand
CCCTTGATAGCGTCGAAAAAGAGACTCTTTAATTGGGCTGTGACGGGGCCCACATTGCCATCACCCAGCGGGCGGTGGTCGATTTCGGAAACTGGCGTGAGGTGTGCCGCCGTGCCGGTGAGGAAACACTCCTGCGCGGTATAAAGCTCGACGCGGTCTATAGATCTCTCTATCGTCTCAATACCCATTTCGTTCCTGGCCAACTGCATGACGGTATCGCGCGTTATGCCTACGAGAATGTTGTTATAGGTCGCAGGCGTATGCAGCTTCCCGTCAATCACCAGGAAGATGTTTTCGCCACTGCCTTCTGAGACGTGGCCGTCGGGTGCCAGCATGATGGCCTCGTCGTATCCATTCTCGATGGCATCGGTCTTGGCCAGGGCGTTGTTGATGTACATACCGGTGGCTTTTACCTGGGTGGGGATGCAGTTGTCATCGGGTCTGCGCCACGAGGAAACGCCACATTTGCAGGCATCGGTATCCAGGTAACGCCCCCATGGCATGGCGAACATTAAAAAATCGTCGTCCAGATTGTGCAAGCGCACACCCATTTGTTCGGTGCTCTTGTACGCCAGTGGTCGGACGTAGGTATCCTCTTTGAATCCGTTCTTTCTTATTAGTTCAACAGTCAACCCGATCATTTCATCGACCGAATAGTCGAGCGATATCTTGAGCAGTTTGGCACCGTTGTGCATGCGCTGGTAATGTTCTTTGAGGCGGAAGAGGTATATCTCGTCCTTCTCGGCGTTCCAGTTGCCGCGGATGCCCTCGAACAGAGCGGTGCCGTAGTGCAGAGCCTGGGTCATAACGCCGACTTTGGCTTCAGGCAGAGGGACGAACTTTTTTTGGAAAAAAGCAATTGTAGGCATGGCGTTAAACTCCTTTGTTACGGCGGTAGAGTAAGGATTATAGCCCTTGAGTATTGTTGGGGGCAAGTCCGGTAAGTGGCTGCCCTCCTCAACCTTTCCTCTCAGTTGTGGAATCTCCCTGACAGAAATGTTATAGTCTCCGAAATCCATTTGGAGGAAAGCCATGCCCGGTGAATTGCCCAAAGATGTTATGATTAAAATTCTGTCAACCCTGCCGCTTGACGTCACCTATATCGACGAGAGTGATATCATCCGCTACTACAGCGATTACCGCATTTTCAAACGCACTCCGGGGATACTGGGTATCCCGGTTCAGAATTGCCACCAGCCTGGCAGCCGCGACGAGGTGAACAGGGTTATTGACGACTTAAGGAGCGGGCGCAAGGAAGTATCGGAATATCCGGCTGAGAAAGACGGGCGCAGGGTTCGCGTGCGTTACGTCACCGTAAAGGACGAAAAGGGCCGGTATGCTGGTTTGGTTGAAATAGTGGAATGGGTTGCTTGAAGGTCTAAATCGTATGGGAGGGTTTCAACCTCACTTTTTGGGGTATTTTAGGTGCATGGCTGAGGCGAGCGTTTCATGTTAATCCACCGGCATGAAAATCTCAAGAATACTATCAGCGTGACAGGCTCGGCGTGTGCAGGCTATAGCCGCGTTCATTTTCCTCGAATAGCTCCCGCAGTTTCATGGTACGCCCTGTCTGTATAGCCCCAAAGCCGTACTTTTCGCGTATGCGGTCCACGGCTTTATCCAGCTTTCCCAGTCTCAGAGCAGATGTATCCAGTAGGCAGAGCTGCTGGCCATCCTCGGTAAATCCCGTCACGCCCGTGCCGATAAGCCGCACCGCTCGTTTTTCTCTGACCAGCGCTATGTGAAGCAGTTTCAGCCCGGCCTCGAACAGAACCCCGTCGGCATCCGTCGCCTGAGCCAGCGTGTGGTTCCTGGTGATGGTGGCGAAGTCGGCGTAACGTAGCTTGAGGGTGACGCACCTGGCCAGTTTACCACTCTGCCGCAGCTTTCTGCCCACCCGCTCCACCAGGTAACGCAGTGTAGCCTCAAGAACAGCCCGGTCGTGCAGGTCTGCGGCAAAGGTGGTTTCGCGGCTCATGGATTTGGCTTCTCCTTGAGGCAGCACCGGGCTGTCGTCCAGCCCCAGCGCCATGTTATGCAAGTGTTCGCCGTGGCTCCCCAGTAGTTTTTTAAGACTTTCCACTGGTGAACGCGCCAGTTTGCCGATGGTGTCGATGCCCAGTCGTTTTAACACCGGCTCAGTCTTCTCTCCTATGCCTGGCATGCGGCGGATAGCAAGGGGAGCCATGAAGGCAGCTTCCCCGCCGGCAGGCACTTCTATCAAACCATCTGGCTTGGAGGCGTCAGAGGCTATTTTGGCCACCACCTTTGAATTGGCTATTCCTACAGAGACATTGATGCTCAGTTCGTCTTTCACGCGCTTTTTGATTGAGCGGGCCATATCGCTCATGCTGCCGTGGAGCGATTCGAAGCCAGTGACGTCCATATAGGCCTCGTCCAGCCCCATTGGCTCGATAAATGGTGTGAAATCGGCCAGAATGGCCATGAATTTGCGCGAGGTTTCGGCATAACGCGCGAAATTGCCTTCGACGAAAATGCACTGAGGGCAGAGTCGGGACGCTGTTTTGAGGGGCATGGCTGAGTGTATGCCGAAGGCGCGGGCTTCGTAGGATGCTGCGGCCACCACGCCGCGCGTGTCGGGGCGGCCTCCCACCACAACAGGTTTACCTCGCAGTTCCGGTCGCTCTACCTGTTCCACCGAAACGAAAAAGGCATCCAGATCCACGTGTATAATGCGCCGTATAGCCATGTTATGTCACCACAATTTTGATGGCTTTTTGCGGGCAGGCGCGGACGCAGTCGTTGCAGGAGGCGCAGAAAGAAGGGCTTGGGACGGGTGTCTCGAAAGGTTTTTCCTGCCTCATAATCTTGCGCTTGCATACTTGAGCTGCCTGGCAGATGCCGTCGGGACAAAGCTCGGGATGGCATTTGTCGTATATGACCAGCGCGATCTTGCAGGGCAGAGCTATTCCTCCTGGTGCGGCGCACCTTTCATGCGCCGTTCGAGTTCGGAACGCGGCATCAGTATATAGCGCCCGCAACCTTTGCATTTAAGGCCGATGTCGGCACCCAGCCGTGTCACCTGCCACTCGAAGGCACCACAGGGGTGGACCTTCCTGAGTCGGACAATGTCGTTCAGCTTGTAATCGACGACCATAGCGGACTCCCGTTATGGGACGGAGCGGTGGAGGTTGATCTCGTCCCGCAGTTTGAGGGCTGCCGTGCGGGCTGCTTCGGCAAAGTCCTTGCCTCTGGAGGCATATATTATCTGGCGGGAAGAGTTGATGATGATGCCGCCGCCACACTTATCCATGCCGTAGCTCACAGCCATTTTGAGGTCGCCGCCCTGAGCCCCGATACCGGGGATTAGGAAGGGCATTTTGGGATGAGCCAGCCTGAGGGTTTTTAATTCATCAGGATACGTCGCTCCCACCACCAGTCCGATGTTTTTGTTTTTGTTCCACTCGGCAGCCTTGTTAGCCACGGCTTGATAAAGGGGATGCTTACCTTCAGATGAGTTAACATTGAGGCTTTGGAAATCGGCGGCGCCTTTGTTGGAGGTGCGGCAGAGCATGAAAATACCCTTGTCTTTGTAGTTCAGGAAAGGTTCGACAGCGTCGAATCCGAGGTATGGATTGATAGTCACCGCGTCAAAACCAAGTTGGTCGAAAATGGCTTTTGCATAGGCCCTGGCGGTGTTGCCTATGTCGCCGCGCTTGGCGTCAGCGATAATGGGTATGCCTTTGGGGATGCAGTTCACAGTATGCTTGAGAATGTCCCAGCCAGTTGCGCCTTCCGCTTCGTAGAAGGCCAGGTTGGGTTTGTAAGCGCAGACCAGGTCGGCGGTAGCATCGATGATCGCTTTGTTGAAATCGAGGATGCTCATGCCGGATGGCATGAGGGTGGAATCGGGGTCTAGCCCGACACACAGGAGGCTGTGGTTCTTATGGGCAGCTTCATTGATTTCTGAGAAAAACCCCATGCGCGTCATGCCTCCGTGATGTATAGAGTAACAGTCGCCTGCGCAGGCGTCAAGAAATTTCGGGAGGCGGGAGGAGGTGCAATGTCTCTCCATTTCGCAAAAGGGAGACTGTCCGCCTTTGGCGGACTGAGAGGGATTTTCCATTGAGGGTGGCTACAAAGTCTTTTTAAATGCCCGCCCCAAGGCCTTGAATGTATAATCGTCTCTGGATCAAGAATTATAACAAGGGACTTTGATCGTATTAAGAATAGTGGTTTGGTCGTCCCTGTCTCCACTCAGTTTGCCGGGGGTTATTCATTTTCTCTGTACTATGGTATCAGGAGCGCCAAGGGCTTGGAATTTCTGCCATGTATAGTAGATTTGATATGAACTCCAGGCCGTGTCGTGATTCAGCGCTATGCTTTCGAAGTTTGCAAAAGGCCCCTTAATACTTCCATTATTTATCGTGTAGAGTTGGTTGTTGACCCGATAAAGGCAAACAGCATGGTTTCTCTCGGGGTTAGAGGCAACTTTAATTATGAAGATATTTGCGTCGTACCCATGCTGTAGCAATACGTAGCAAGCGAACACCGAAAATTCATTACAGGCGCCCCTACCTTGTTCATAGACCTGCTGCGGTGTCAGGATGAAGAACGTTGCCGCCGGGTCTGTAGAGTAGTGAGACTCCGCTGTCAGGTTCACCAGAAGTGATGCCGACACCTTCTCAGGGGTATCAAGTGCAGCTACGGCATCGCTGAAACTCATGGACTTCCACGAAGCTACCTTACCTGGCAGAGGGCGTGTGATCGGTTTAGAAGCATCGGTTGAGGCCCCTGTGACCCGAAGCATCCAGTTGAAGTTGTTTTTATCCGGGCGCGCCAGGTCTGCTGGCCACTCCATGGTCTTCCAATTGTCCATCAGTGATGATCCCTGGTTAGGGGTATTGTCGTAGAATACGCTCACCCCGTTTGTTTGCGGCGAATTGGTAAAGAACATCACATAGAAAGGACTTTTTACAGCTATTCCGGGTATCGAAATTCGCAGCCACTTTGCCTCGACAGCAAAATTGGTACGCGGAAAACTGGTCTCGTACAACACAGCCTGTTTTTCGTCGGTGATTTTCAGTTCGCATATCTTGCCCGTGTGCTCCTGCCCGTAAAGGTTTCCATAGATAGCAACCTGTTTGATGACCAGTTCCGTGCAATCTGGAGCGTATTTGACCGCATAACCCCAGGCGCGGGAGGCCAGGCTGCTGTTCGGGACTCCGGAGTCATAACCCATCTCAATCTCTTTGGCCTGTGCGGTTGTCTGTGGCGTCATGGATGTAGTCACGGGGGGTACGGTTGTTGTTGCAATCGTGGGTAGTGCCGTGGTTGAAGGCGATGTTGTTGTTGGCATTACTGTGGTGGTGGGTGCTGCCGAGACTGTAACAATAGTTGCAGGCACAATAGAAGCGGTGGTAGAGGAGGGGACTATAGCAGGTATCGACGCCATTACGCTGGTAGTAGAGTTTGTTGGGGGCTTAACGGTATTTAAAGTAACGACCGGAGGTTTGGAACAACCACTGGTCAGAAGAAGTACAACAAGGACCATGCAGTAAAGTATTCGCGTAATCGCTATGACGAACCTCTCGCTCGACATTTAAATACCCCCTGTTTTATCTTCAATCACCTGTCAATTATACTACGGCACAACAACACCCTGTTCAGTATTTGCACACCTCTTTGGTCTCGACCCCGATGATATACCCAACGCATTCGGATGTAAATGCTTTTCGTTAGTTGGCACACCAGCAGACTACGCGTGGCATTCAATTACTCCGTTAACGGTTTATTCCTCTTCATCCATTTACCCTAAAGGCGGTAGGGGGAACCTGTGGACCTGCCTGCGCCTTGTGGTGAAGCAGAACACGTTTATTGCCCAGCCCAATGCCTTGAATGTATAATCGTAACTGTATCGAGGAGATGCTATGGAAATCCCTAAAGATCTTAAGCGTTTCGACAGTCTGGTGGAGATTATCGCCCACCTCAGAGGACCTCAAGGTTGTCCATGGGATAAAGAGCAAACCCACTCCTCATTGCGTGAACACCTGCTCGAAGAGAGCTACGAAGTGCTCGAGGCTCTGGACGAAGCCAACACTGAAAAACTGTGCGCCGAGCTGGGCGACCTGCTGCTTCAGGTAGTGCTTCATTCCCAGGTTGCCATGGAAGTAGGTGAGTTTGAAATGGGTGACGTGGTGCAGGGCATTAACAAAAAATTGCTTTACCGCCACCCTCACGTTTTCGGCTCAGCGTACGCCAAAGATGCCGGCGAGGTATTGGTGCACTGGGAGGAGCTCAAGAAAAAAGAGCGCAAAGCAGGCGACGGTATGCTCGATGGTGTGCCGAGGACTCTCCCCTCGCTAGCTTACAGCCAATCGGTGCAGGACCGGGTGGCGCGCGTAGGTTTCGATTGGCCTAGCGACGAAGGCGTGCTGGATAAGCTGACAGAAGAGATTGGTGAGTTCAAACGAGAGCATACACACGAAGGAAAGTCGGAAGAACTGGGCGATATCCTTTTCACCCTGGCGAATTATGCCCGCAGGCAGGGCATAGACCTCGAATCTTCCCTGCGCCTGGCGAATCACAAGTTTTATCGCCGCTTCACGCACATGGAAAAGCTTTGTCGCGAACGCAAGTTAGATCTCTCTAAAATGCCGCTGGAGGAGCAGAACGTACTGTGGAGTGAGGCCAAAAAGGTGGTGTCTGAAGAGGGGAATGAGGCGTAATTCGAAAAACGGGGGAACGAAGAAAATACTCGTGAAGGACTTGATCCTGTGGCCGACACCTAAGGCACGACAAGTTTTGAAAATACAACAGGAGAAGAAAGATAAAGCTAAGTTGATGGTCGGGGCGAGAGGATTTGAACCTCCGGCCTCAGCGTCCCGAACGCTGCGCGCTAAACCAAACTGCGCTACGCCCCGTAAAGTGATATTATAGGTGGTTTCATCTCAAGGGGCAACTCATGATTGGATAAATACGGAAGGTCATGAACATGAAATACTGCGTATTGATTATAGACGGGGCTGCCGGTTGGCCCATTAAAGACAAGGGAAATAAGACCACTCTGGAACTTGCGCTTACCCCCAACCTGGGTATGCTGGCGCGCGGAGGCGCCCTCGGCCTGACCAACAACGTGCCGCCGGGCCTGGAACCTTCCAGCGCTGTAGCGTGCATGTCGCTGCTGGGCTATGACCCCACCGTTTACTACCGTGGCCGCGCCGCCATTGAGGCCGTCAGCATGGGGGTCCCGTTGGGCCGTGGCGAGGCGGTTTTCCGCTGTAATCTGGTGGCTATGAAGGGTGGGCGCATGTGGAGCTACTGCTCCGGACATATCGAAAACGAAGAGGCGCGCGAGCTTATAAGCTCCCTCAACGAGAAGCTGGGGAGCGAAGAGGTTCGATTTTATCCCGGTGTGGGATATCGCCATCTTTTGAAGCTAAAAGGGCATACAGAAACGATCGCCGCCCTTTGCACCCCGCCCCATGACATCCCTGACCAGGCGGTGGCTGATTACCTTCCCAAAGGCCGCGGCAGCCGTTTTCTTAACAAACTAATGACCGATTCGCAGGAGGTGTTCAAACACCACCCGGTTAATTATCACCGCGTGGCGCGCGGGCAGATACCGGCCACATCGATATGGCTTTTCTGGGGCAGCGGACCCGTCCCCAAAACCCCATCCTTCAGGGATGTTTACGGGCTCAAGGCTGCCTTAACTTCGGGAGTTGACTTGCTTCGCGGCTTGGGGCAGATGACTGGCATGACTATTCTTGACATCAAAGGCGTCACAGACAATATGGAAAATAATTTTATCGGGCAGGCCGAAGGCGCTCTGGCCGCCTTGGGTAGGCATGATCTGGTGGTCATTCACGTCGAAGCACCGGATGAGGCTGGTCACTCCGGTAACATCGATGAAAAGATAGAAGCCATCCAGCGGACGGACTCGGAGGTGGTCAGCCGACTGCTCTCCTATAAAGATGAGCCTCTGCGTATTCTCGTCCTGCCGGACCATCCCACCCCGGTAGCAGCGCGCACACACGTGGCCGAGCCGGTGCCCTTCTTGATGTGGGGGCCGGGTTTCGTGGCTAATGGTGCCGTTCGTTTCACGGAATCTGAAGCCAAAAGCACAGGGGTGTTGGTTACTCAGGGGCACAATGTCATGAGCAGTTTTACAGGAGGCCGAAACAATGCCCAGTCGTGAAGACGAATACAACCGTCAGCCTAATAAGCCACGCGGAGCAGCCCTTTGCCCCAGGTGCGGCAGCCCCAACCTGTCTTATAATAAGATGTACAAGTCTTGGCGCTGCAACCGCTGCGAACAAAGCTTTCCCACCCCCAGCTACGGAGCCCAGGGTAAACCCTCTTTTTGGGACCGGCTGCGGGGACGGGGATAGATAAAAGCGGAAACACTTAAAAACATTTTTGGTTTGATGAAAAATTGATGCTTCAACGAAAGGCCCGGACTGTGCGCATGGCATAGACGTCGTGCTTTTGCCCGAACGCAGAAGCCTTGGCTGAAAACTCAACCTTCAATTCTTAGTTCGATTATTGCTATAATAGACAATTACATATTTGGAAGGGGTGGTTGGTTTGAACATAAAAAAAATGATCGCCTGGACAGTCGTCCTGGCGGTGGCAGGCATATTTTTACTGGGGCTTGGCCCTTTGGGGAACTTCTGGGCTTTCGGAGCCAGTGGCGTCGTCGGCATACTCGCCACTATCGGCTTCTTTTTCGTGGCAGGGGTAGCCGCGGTTGTGGCTATTTACTGGGGCAGAGAATAAGCCTTTCTTGGATTGTTTGAAAAATGTCTCTCATTGTCCAGAAATACGGCGGCACCTCTGTAGGCGATGCGGAGAGAATCCGCAACGTAGCGCAGCGTATCATTTCCGCCAGACATGCAGGTAACGATGTCGTTGTGGTGGTTTCTGCCATGGGTGACACCACTGACGACCTTATCAAGCTGGCCTACCAGGTAACCGACAAGCCCAGCGAACGCGAGTTGGATGTTCTGCTTTCCACTGGCGAGATAGTGGCCAGCACCTTGCTGGCTATGGCGCTCAAGAGCATGGGCTGCGAGGCGATCAGCTTCTCCGGTGCCCAGGCCGGTATCCAGACCGATGCCAACCACAGCCGCGCGCGTATCCTCAATATTGAGCCTGTCCGCATTGTTCAGGAAATAAAGAATGGGCGCGTTGTTATCGTTGCTGGCTTTCAGGGTATTTCAAAAGACAGTGACGTCACCACGCTCGGACGCGGCGGTTCAGATACCACCGCGGTGGCGCTGGCGGCCAGCCTTGGAGCCAGGGTTTGTGAGCGTTATACCGATGTTGAGGGCATTTATACGGCTGACCCGCGTTCAGTGCCTGAGGCCACCAAGCTCAAAGAGATAAGTTACGATGAGATGCTGGAGTTGGCCACTTATGGCAGCAAAGTGATGCATCCGCGCGCCGTGGAACTGGGGCAGATATACAACATCCCCATTCTGGTGGCTTCCAGCTTTAACGACCATCCTGGTACTCTGATTCATGGAGGGCCTATGGAAATACGCAACAAGGTCACTGCTATCACGCAGGATATGGATGTGGCCAAGATAACGATAGTCGGGGTGCCGGACAGGCCGGGCATTGCTGCCTCGATATTTGGACCTTTGGCTAAGGCCGCCGTTAGCGTAGACACCATCGTGCAGAACGCCAGCGTCAAGAACATCACCGATCTGACCTTTACGACGACCAAAGGTGATCTGGACAAGGCGCTGAAGGTAGTTAAACCTATCGCCAAAAAGATCGACGCCAGAGAATGCGTGGCAGATACCAAACTCGCCAAAGTAAGCATCATCGGCAGCGGCATGCAGAACACTCCGGGCTATGCTGCCACCATGTTCAGCACACTTTACGCCGCGGGTATCAATATCCAGCTCATTACTACATCAGAGATACGCATTACCGTCATTATCGCCGAGGACAAAGCTAAAGAAGCGGTAAAAGCTCTACACAAAGCCTTTGAGCTGGAAAAAGAATAGAGTCACTTAGTTTGGGCTTATGCCCGAAGTTAGCGAGAGGGTGAAAGGGATTTCCCTCTCATCCTGAGCACATTCGTCCGCAAGAAACGGACTCAGTGTAAACTCCGCGAAGGATCTGGCACGATATGTGGCACCCAGCATCGTCATTGTGGGGTGGAGCTCTCCCTTTGACGAAAGGGAGATTAAGAGGGATTTTCCTATCTGTCCTTGCCAAGTCACGCAGTGGCTGGGGCAATCTCGTTCCTCGCTAGTGAGCTGAAAGCCGAAAGCCGAACGCTGGCAGCTGACATCTCGTAAGGATCTGCCGCGAATTAATATCCCTCTCTCGCTCTGCCTGGCAAAAAAAGAAGGGAGCTTTGGATCAAGCTCCCTTCCTGCGTTTCCGAGGCCAAATTTTGTTAGGCTGAAACCACCTGCTTTACCTCGGGGATTTCCTGCTTGAGCATGCGTTCGATACCGTTCTTTAGGGTCATCTGCGACATGGGGCAGCCGGCGCAATGTCCTACCAGCCTGACCTTTACCACGCCGTCTTTGACGTCTACCAGTTCCACGTTACCACCGTCGGCTACCAGCGACGGGCGGACTTTGTTGAGGGCTGTTTCTACTCTATCCTTAAGACTATCCATGTTTTCTCCTTTTGATTATATTTTCCTGGCTTTGGGTGGGCATGTTTCTAGATATGCTTACAACAAAACCTTTATCTAGTGAGATTATCATAGCTCCTCTTTACTGTCAATTTGGAACCATGTTTTCTAAATAATGGGGTGACGCATCGTAGAAAAATTAACAACAG
>CAZUXO010000281.1:0-7204 GCA_964624325.1 uncultured Dehalococcoidales bacterium | reverse complement strand
CTAACACCATGCCGGTCTTAAGGGATATATCCAGTAGAAAGGCATCTGCCAGCCGTCGTATTCCTGAAGTGCCGAAGAGCTGCATAGCGGTAATTCTAGGGAGTTCACACCGTACCTGTCAATCGTGAATAGCTAGATATGACTTAAAAAAGCTATACATAATCCTGATAAGTAAACAACCATCCGAACAATGTTTCAGTTTATTTTTCCTTTTGTTGTGCTCTAAAACGAGAGATTTATAAGCCATCGATCCGTTGAGTTTAAAGATTTGTTGATGTATTATTAGCTCATATAGAGGAATAAGAATTATGTTTAAAAAAATGCTGGTGCCATTAGATGGTTCGGAATTGTCCGAGGTCACATTCAAGTATGCCAAAGAACTGGCCGGCCGTTTTAGCGGGCTCGAAGTTATTTTGCTGCATGTCTGTCGTGACAAGGATACTGTCGGAATGCACCGTACATATATTGAGAGCTCCGCTGACAAGATCCGTACGGATGTGGAGAAAAGCTCGGGTAACAAAGGAATAATAGTCCGGGGCGAACTGTTAACCGGCGTTCCGGCCGATGAGATCCTGCGCTTCGCTAACGTGAATAAGATAGACCTTGTTTTGATGGCCTCGCACGGACGCTCAGGCGTCAGTCGTTGGGCTATGGGCAGTGTGGCATACAAAGTGTTGCGACAGGTAAAAGTCCCGGTGTTGATGGTAAGGGCTGGTATTGAAGATGCCATAATCCATGACCAGCTCCCCGAAAGGAGGATCCTGGTTGCGCTGGACGGCACGAAATCCGCTGAGGGCATTTTATCCGAGGTGGAGATTCTGGGACGACAATGGGGGAAGGATGTTGTGCAGATAATCCTTGTCAGGGTTTGTGAGCCCAGTACAGTATCATCAGATTATCCGTCAGATTTGGATGTCAGCTGGGAAGCACATGTTCAACAGGAGAACCTTAAATGCAAATTAGTGGCGGGTGCATATCTGGCAAACGTCGAGAAACGCTTCCGCGAGGCAGGGTTTAAAGTACGCAGTGAACTGCCTTTGGGCAATCCAGCGCAGGAAATTGTCAATGCGTCAGTAAATAATCGGGCTAATCTTATAGCCATGATTATGCATGGACGGTCAGGCATCAGCCGGTGGGCTTATGGCAATACCGCTGAAGAAGTGATGATGGGTGCCCGCACCCCTATCTTGCTTGTGAATGGCTAAAGGGTCAGGACATCAAAGCAGGGTTGGAGTGGTTTTCCAGCCTTGAAAAATAGATAACAAAAAGGTAAGGGGGAAGCATCTGCTTCCCCCTTCTTGGTTATATCGAATGTAGATGGTTGGGTAGCTTTATCCCGCCTTCTTTTTCAGGAAAGGTATCCAGGATACGAAGCGGCCCCATTCGCGATTTTCCCAGACGATAAGAAGCTGGCTGGCGTTACATATCGAGCTGTAGGTGCCTGTAACAACTCCGATAATCAAAACCAGCGTGAAATAATGGATGGTAGAGCCTCCCAGCACGAATAGAGCAAGTAGAACGAAGAGCACCGTAAGCGAGGTGTTAAGAGAACGGGTCATAGTTTGCAAGACACTGGAATTAACAACGTTTTCGAAATTGCCTCCCCCGCCTCTGGACAGGTTCTCGCGTATACGGTCGAAAACCACGATGGTATCATGAACGCTGTAACCCACGACGGTCAACATGCCGGTGATAAACAGGGCATCTATTTCGATACCTGCCGCCCAGCCAAGGATAGAGAAAATGCCGACTACCACGAGGACGTCGTGAATCATGGCTATTACAGCGCATGTACCCCAGCGCAGTGGTTTTGGCATTTTGCGGAAAGCGAATGTGATATACAGCAAAATGCCCACTGCCGCGACAATAACAGCGATAACGGCATTGCGGGCCGTCTGGGAGGCCACCGCAGCTGATATGACTGAAAGGTCCTTTTGTTCGGTGGTTGTCTTAAGTTGTGTATTCAGTCCGTTCAACAGCTGCTGGTTCTGGTCGGTATTGATCTCGGAAAGACGGAGGATAAAGTCGCCTTCTCCGGTATGCTGGACAACGGCCTCTTTGTAGCCAAGGTTCGACATGGTGCTGCGAAGCTGGGATTCGTTCACGGTGGTACTGAAGTGCAGCGTCATGGAGGTGCCGCTTCTAAAATCAATCCCGGTTTTCAACCCGGTAAATGCCAGCGAAATGATGCCCGGGATGATGATTATGGCGGATAACAGGAAAAACCAGAATCTTTTACCAACAAAATCAAACATTCTTCTTGACCTCGTGTATGGATAAACCTTTGATCATGCCGCTGCCGATGAGCAGGCTGATGAATGTGCGTGTGATGATAACTGCGCTGAACATGCTGATAGCAACACCTATGAAAAGCGTCAATGCGAACCCTTTTACCATAAAGGCTCCGAATGTACCGCCGAACCAGAAAAGTATGGCGCAGGTGATAAAAGTGGAAATGTTGCTGTCACGGATGGAAGGCCATGCGCGGCGGAAGCCTTCATCAACGGCGCGGTGAAGAGTGCGACCGGTTCGAAGTTCCTCTTTAAGCCTTTCGAATATCAGCACGTTGGCATCTACTGCCATGCCCACTGAAATAATAAAACCGGCAATGCCCGGCAATGTGAGCGTGACCGGGATAAGCTTGTACATTGCCAGTACGAGTGCGCTATAAATCAGGAGCGCCGTAGCGGCGATGACACCGGGGACTCCATAAAAGAAGATCATAAACAGGATTACGATGCCAACACCGATAGCGCCTGCAATAAGGCTTTTAGTAAGGGAGTCGGCACCGAGAGTGGCATCGACATCGGTGCGTTGAACAATGCTTAGCGGAACATCCAAACTGCCGGAATTGAGTTGGATAACAAGGTTTTGCGCATTTTTAAGGGACAGACCGGATATTATACCGGAAGAGGAAATAACATCATTCACCGTAGCCGTCTCGATGTTCGTAGTGTCCAGAAAGATAGCTATGAGTTTCTGAAGGTTACGCGTGGTGATCTCTTTGAACAAAATGGCACCTTCGTCGTTCCATTCAAATTTAACCTCAGGAAGGTTGTTTGTCTGATTGAGCACAACCTGAGCATTTGCTTTGAGATATTTTCCTGTCAGCTCTTCCATGGTGACACCGTCGCTTCCCAGAGCCTTCGCGATCACCCATTGGGCATTGCCATCAGCATCCAGAACCGGATTGCCGCTGGCATCATAAATTCCCTCCCGTATTTCCAAAACAGCTACTTCGCCAATCAGCTTGATGGCAGCATCCACATCTTTGATGCCTGGAAGTTCGACGACGATGCGGTCTTTACCCTGGATCTGTACCAGCGGTTCCGTAACTCCGTAGGCATTGGCGCGGCGCTCGATCTTAGATTTTACAGCGGCCATGACCTGCTCATCTGTTTGGGACGAATCTTTTTTAGACAAATCCGCCTGGTAAACCAGGTGAGTCCCGCCTTTGAGATCAAGGCCAAGCAGGAATCCGTTTCTACCCAGACGGGTGCTGTTGGTCGGCAGTATGGTCCACAAGGCCAGACCGACCAGGAGAAGGATAAAAATAAGGAAATAACTGTCCTTTTTCATTACGTTTTCAACCCTCAGCATTTTCTAATTTTGTTTATTATAGTGTTAAAGCTAAAAAATGTATAGGTCAGAAGAGAGATATAAAGCACTGAATTTTTGACCGTAACGCGGGATTGCTTTAAAATAGTGCAAGTCGTTTGTCTGGAAAAATGATGTCTGAGTATCTGATAATTACGATGGGAGCCGTCTAAATGAGAATAGGAGATATGCTTAAAAAGAGAGGTAAAAGCCTTTCTTTTGAATTTTTTCCTCCCAAAGACGATCTGGGTGAAATCAATTTGTTTGAAAGTATACACAGCCTGGAAAATTTCAAGCCAACCTTTGTCTCTGTAACGTATGGTGCCGGAGGTGGGACGCTAAAGAATACCAGACATGTAGCGGAGCGCATCATTGAGGAGACATCGCTCAACCCAATGCCGCATTTGACCTGTATAAACCAAAGCAAGGAAGAGTTAGAAGTCATTTTGAATGAATATAAAGTGATGGGCATTGATAATATTTTGGCATTGCGAGGTGATCCGCCAGCGAATAAAGACGGCACGCCTTTCGTAACAAGTGGTAAATATTTTGCGCGTGACCTGGTGCACTGGGTGGAAGGTGTGGGTGGCTATTCCATCGGGGTGGCGGTCTATCCAGAAGGGCACGGTGAGTCACCAGACCTTGAAAAAGATATCCTTTACACTAAGGAAAAAATCGATGCGGGGGCGGATTTCGCCATAACGCAAATGTTTTACGACAACAGCCTTTTCTACAACTTCATGGAGCGAGCCGAAAGAGCAGGTATAAGTATTCCGGTGATAGCTGCCATCATGCCCATTACCGATATCAGTCGTATTCAGCAATTTTGCCAGCGTTGTGGCGCTTCACTGCCGGACGCATGCATTAAACGTTTTGGCGACAAGGTATTGACCAAGGGGGAGTCTATCCAGATCGGTATTGAACTTGCCAGTGAGCAGTGTGAAGACCTGATGCGCAACGGAGTAAATTACCTTCATTTTTATACGCTTAACAAGGATGAATCGGTGGCCGGGATTATAAGGAATCTGGGCCTGCAAAAATTGGGTTTGGCCTGAAACACCTTTTACCTGCCCGCAATATAATTATGGAGGGTGCTTTACTCTATATAACTCGATTATGTGTAAGCAAGCCTTAGCCATCTGTGCCAAGATAATTTTTAAAAACCAGTCAAAAGGGAGAATATGAACATCGTCAAATCAATACTAGATTTTATTTTGCATCTGGATGTTCATATGGGACAGATTATCGTAACGTATGGCATTGCCACCTACGCGATACTGTTTATCGTTGTATTTGTAGAAACAGGTTTTGTTTTTATCCCATTTCTGCCGGGGGATTCTCTGCTGTTTGTAGCAGGAGCTTTCGCGGCCAAGGGATCACTCAATATATTTGTTTTATTGGTATTGCTCATTCTGGCTGCAATTGCAGGCGATACCGCAAACTACTGGATCGGACATTTTGCCGGTGATAAAATACTCTCAAGCAAGAGGTTCCCCGTCAACCAGACTCATCTGGCAAAGACTCACGCATTTTTCCAAAAGCATGGCGGGAAAACAATAATACTAGCGCGTTTTGTACCCATTGTACGAACGTTTGCTCCTTTTGTGGCCGGTTTGGGGAAAATGCAGTACGGCAGGTTTCTATTTTACAACGTCATTGGCGGAGTTTTATGGGTCTCTATCGGCACAATAGCGGGTTATGTTTGCGGGAACATACCATTCATCAAAAACAATTTCACTTTATTTATTTTAGCCATCGTGATCGTTTCCATCATGCCGGTAATCATTGAAATAGTACGTGCAAAAGTTAGAAAGTAGGGTAAACAATTTCGGCTACCTGCATTAAAACAGGAACAACCAGGCATATTTTTCTACTTAGCCTGGTTGCCCTCACCTAACAAACGACCGTGAGTATTTACTTATGCCGGAAAGAGAACGGGTATTGCGAATTATTTAACGAGGCGATAGTGAATATTCCACTTCAGGCATAGCTGATCAACATAGGATTTAACTTCCGGAGTAGCCCGGTGCAGATCTGCCAGAAAGCCGTGCATAAGTTCTCCCCCGCTCATTCCGGCAGTGGGTTCTACGGGACCCGGCAAATTGACAAAGACGATTTCACTCATTACCTTTTGATAATCGATAGCACCGCTCAAATGAAACTCCTTCTCAGACTATTTTGGAAGTGTATTGTAGCATATTTACGAATACAATTGCACGTCAAAACTGACCGTACATTTAGTAGCGCGGTTTAAGGCAATAGCAGGTTAAGGGTTTAGCTTGATTTGCGCTAATCAAAAACAGAAGCCTGCATGTCGCGGAATGTTATGATTTCGGATATATTCTTCAATATTAGCGCTTTGCCTGACAAACAACCGGCCTGGACAGTGTTTTCCCTCACATAAAGCGGCTTATAGCGCTGGTATAATGCTAAAATATAGCAAGCCAACAAATTGGTATAAGAGCAAAATAATTGAAAATAGCGGATCTGATTATTAAAAACATATTTAGTAACGGCTGGCGAAGTGCCTCTGTTTTTCTTTGCATAATGGGGTTAGCCTTTTCTCTTTTGGGGACGGGTATATTGATCGCGGGCAACCAGCGTAGTCTGGATGCTGTTATCAAAAGATTGGGGGCTGATATTGTGGTAGTGCCTCCAGGTGCTGAAAACAAAGTCGAAATGGCTATTCTCATGGGAAAACCAGCCATCGTTTGGATGCCTGAAAGTAAAGTGAGCGAAGTAGCTGATATAGCGGGGATAGAAGCGGTTTCGCCGCAGATATTTCTAGAGACTCTTTATGGGGCATCATGTTGTTCAGTTTCAGAGATGTTTCTGGTAGTTTTTGATGCCAGCTCTGACTTTACGCTGCGGCCGTGGCTAGACAAGCAATTGGATAGGGATCTTGGGCCAGGTGAAGTTATAGGCGGCAGCTACATAAGCGCTGATGCGGGGAATCACATCAGCCTCTATGGATACAAGGTGACTCTGGCGGGCAATCTAGAGGCCAGTGGCACAGGCATGGACCAGAGTTTGTTTATGACCTATGAGACGGCTCAGGACATAGCCCAATCGTCGCTGACAACGGCGCAGAGTCCACTTGAGATTCCGTTTGGAGAGGTGTCCGCTATTATGGTGAAAGCCTCGCCTGGCGCAGATCCGCATCTGGTCGCGCTGGAGATCGCCTCTAAAGTCAAGGGTGTTGTACCCATTGAAAGTCCAAGCATGTTTGGTGCTTTCAGGCAGCAGGTTACCGGGTTGCTCTGGGGAGCAATCGCCATAACTATCATATTTTGGGGCATAGCAGTATATATGATAGCTCTTATATTCTCTGCTTCAGTCAATGAAAGGCGGCGTGAAGTAGCTATTTTGCGTGCTATAGGTGCAGACCGCAAATTCATATTTCTTTTGCTTGTCAGTGAAGCGGCTGTGCTGGCAATCAGCGGGGGTTTGCCGGGTATAGCTTTGGCTTCTTTTGCGGCTGCTTTGTTCGGTGGTTTCATAACAACGTCACTCGGCATACCGTTTCTGTTTCCTTCCTTTCTCGACTGGCTGCTGTTGGTGGGTGTTGGAACAGCTCTGATCATGATGACGGTTAGACTGGCAGCTG
>CAZUXO010000280.1:0-2738 GCA_964624325.1 uncultured Dehalococcoidales bacterium | reverse complement strand
GGTGATAGCGCCAGTTGAAGCATTCAACGATAATCCGGCCGGGAGTGTCCCGATGGTAATTGACCAGGTCAGTGGCGCAGTGCCGCCTGTAACGGCCAGTGTTTTTGAATACGCTATGCCAACATCACCTGCTGGCAAAGGTGAGGTAGTCGGAATATTCAGTGCCGCATTAATGGTAATAGATAGCGATTTGGTTGCACTAACTCCCAACGAATCAGCGACCTTGAAGGTAATGGAAACTGGAACGCCGGCGATTGTCGGTGTGCCGGTAATAGCACCCGTTAAGGCGTTCAACGATAACCCGGCTGGCAGTGTTCCGGAGGTGATAGACCAGGTATAAGGTTGAATACCGCCGCTGGCAGACAGGGTCTGGGCGTAGGCAACACCCACGTCACCTTCAGGCAACGGAGATGCCGTATCTATATTGGTTGTGTCCACGGCTGCCAATGCGTTTATGCGGCCGTAAACCCAGTAAGTCCCGGTTCCGCTGACATGGTCGGCAGTGCTTTCTATTCTCCCGCGTACATAGGTATTGCTCACCCCTGAATTTGCTGCCCAGATGATAGCGGCCAAACCTGCAACCAGTGGCGTGGACATTGAAGTTCCGGAAAGATTGCCATAATTGGTGGCACCAAGTTGGTTAGCGTGATTTGGCAGGGTTGAATAGATGTTTACGCCGGGTGCGGCTACATCGACCCAGCTGCCATAATTCGAAAAATATGCCTTCGCATCGTTGACGTCGGTAGCGCCTACGGCTATGCAATTGGTATAGTAAGCCGGGTAAAAGGCGGAGGATCTTGAGTCGTTTCCCGCAGCAGCCACTACCACCACTCCCCTGGACCAGGCATAGTTAATTGCGCTTTGCAAGGTGGAATCCCCTCTATACCCTCCAAGGCTGAGGCTGATAACATTGGCGCCGTTATCGGCAGCCCAAATGACCCCGCTGGATATCCAGCTGTAATAACCGTTGCCCGTATCGTCCAACACCTTTACGTTCATAAGGACGCAGTTATAACCCATCCCCGCTATACCGATGGCGTTGTTGGTGATAGCCGCAGCAATACCGGCACAGTGCGTACCATGGCCATAGAGGTCATCCACCGAAGAACTGCCAGTAAAGTTTTGATTGGCCACGATTTTGGCTGCCAGGTCGGGATGGTTCTGGTCTATACCTGTATCCAGGATGGCAATTTTAATGCTGTTTGAGCCTTTGGTGATGTCCCATGCATGGTCCGCCCCCACCACTGATATCCCCCACTGATTACTCAAATCTGGATCGTTGGGTATATAAGTGGCTGTAGCCTGATAGTCAGGTTCGGCGTACTCAACCAGCGCTTCGTTATTGAGCGCAGTCAACAATGCAGATGTCACCTTGCCGCTGGGAATATTAACCGCCCATACACCCAACTGGCTGATAATACTATTCAAAGCAGCTCCGTGTTGTTGCATTAAAAGCCGCCCCAGGCTTTCGTTGACACCGGCCGTGAATTTTACGAGTATGCGGTTTGTTTCATAAGTGGGAAGCGTGCTATTGTCAGCAGCCTGCACTCCCGCCGTCGAAAAGATCAGACAGACGCAAAGAATAACCGGTAAACCCAGGCGAAACAATTTTTTCATTTATTCTCTATTTCTGGCGAATAAAACAGTTTATTTAGTTTTTAACAATTCTATTTTAACACTTATCTGAATAACAGCCATTCTTTTCAAAGAATAAGGCGGCTCGGGGTGCGAAAATATTTACCTGTACCCCCTAACATATTTACTTGATAGCAGAGGGTGTAGTCCAATTACCAACCTATACTCTCGTATCAATCTATAGCACCAACTATGTTATCTTGCAATATTTGCTAAAGGAAATCAAGTAATGTATTTGACGTGGTTACTCTTTGAAGTAGCCCGTTGTGTGCCGCCACCATTTTATGGGCAGGTAATCCTACTGTGGCTCCTCTCTGAAAACACCGCCGTTTCTTTCTGCCGTCACTTGTCCGGCCAGGATTACTTATCCTCAATTTGCATAACTGGCCGTAAGTCGAATTGGAATGTTATAATTAACAGGCAGCCGATATTGCACAAATATGCACGGTAAAACCCTATACGGAGCGATTCGATGAATGAGAGGTTATCACATCAATCTTAAGCCATTGCTGCGTAGTGCAAGGATACTTATTCTGGTAGTGATGCTCCCACTCACTATGCTGCCTGGGTGCAGCGCCGCAGAAAACCTTTCGACTCCGGTAACCGCCACGCAAAACGTCTATAACCTGCAACAGTATGGTAACGTCTCCGCCAGCTTATTCGCACTGATGACCTTTGAGGGATACGGCCAGACCCTGGTCAGTCCTTCGGAATTCAAGGTGCCGCCTATTTCTATCACGTGGATGGGGTTGATATTCAACGGGACACTCGTAGGAACGGGACCGGGCAGCGATATCACCTATCAGGTTCACGGCAGCGTTTCTGCTGACGGGATGTGGGCAGAATCGATGATGTATTCAATTCAGGTCATTCGTACTTCAGCTTACAGCGGGGATTTTTTCCGTGTAACATTGAAAAATGTACCGTTGCTCCAGGCATTTGATTCTGATAACAAACAAATTGTCTCCTGCGAAAAAACCGGCTCAGACACCCAGCGCTTCGTCGCAACAATCGAATACGCCACCGGTCCCCTGGGGAGCGCGAAAATACCGCCGATAATCAGCAATTTTGCGTACGTAGAGACCGATTGGTACAGTACTGTG
>CAZUXO010000279.1:0-3262 GCA_964624325.1 uncultured Dehalococcoidales bacterium | reverse complement strand
CGGGATGGCTGGGTTTGATCAGTATAATCCATCCTTGCCCGTAAGGATCTTTATTCATAAGGCCGGGTTTTTCCAGAAGAAGAGGGTTTGCTTCAAGGATTATACCGCTGAGAGGGCTCGTCAGGTCAGCGGCTGTTTTCGATGATTCGAATGAAGCAAAGGACTCACCGCGTTTTATGTGAGTTCCGATCTTTTGCATGTCCACATATACTATGTTGTTAAGAAGCCTCTGGTAGTGGTACGTTATCCCAAGGCGTACGCTGCCATCAGGTTCTTTTTTACACCAGACGTGATCCTGACTGTACAAAAGCTCATTCGGGTGCATGATACCTCCCCCCGCGAGATACTTTAGCCTGTCCTAGCATATCATAGATAATTGATGTGATAAAGCTATTTTTACGTCTTTTAGTATTGACAGCGCTTTCAACTAAGTAATAAACTAACTACGGCTATTCCACAGCCATAAATCAAACCGGGAGGTAAGCAAATTGCCGGAAGAAGAAAAAGACAAAGCCCTCGTTGTTTTTGACTACATCTATCATGCCATGCGCGCCAAACCCGTTCTTGAAGAAGCGGGTTTCAAAGTGCGGGAAGTTGCCCCACCGGTGGAGTACCGCACCGGTTGCGACCTTGCGGTAGAGGTGGATGCCACCGATGTGGACGCTGCCGAGAACGTTCTTATCGACAAGGGCGTGATGATACTGGATATTCTGTTTATGCCCAAGGGTGCCAAGCTTATACCTGTCTATCTTACCAAACTCATTAAAACGGTTGATTATGGTGACTATGTTATGGTTCGCTGTGGCAATATGAAAATTACTTATCAAAAAGGCAGCGGCACTATTGTTAACATCTCTGGAGGCGGCTGCCCCGATATTCCTTTCCTTGGGATGAAACTCTACGGAACGGTGATCGGCAAGGGACCACGCCCGCGGGCTCTGGGTAAAACAGTTTGTGCCTACACACTTGAACATGCCTACGAAAAGGCGCTGGAAATATATCGCAAAGAATCAGGCAAGAAGGGGAAATAGATATGTTACTCCTAGTCGGAACCATACCCATTGAGACTTTGCCGTTGACATACGGGCAAGTGCATTACCAGCCTGACAAGCTCACCATTGGAGAATACACTCTCGAAGGTCAGTATGTGACTCTGGGTACGGCAGCTATGATTTCGGCTGCCTCCGCTACCTGCCAGGCTCTGGGTATTGACGAACCCTATGCGGCGGTTGTGGGAGATACAGGTATGGGCGAAGGAACTATGAAGCTGCTCAAATTCCTTACAGAGGAAATTGCCAGACTTTCTCCCAGTGTTGTCACGCTGCACTACATATTACCCACCCGTGATCCCTTTATAAATTTCATCAATGCAGCTCACAAGATGGAAAAACGACCGTTTCTCATCGCCGATGCCGGTGCCTTGCTTAACGCGAAGGCGGTCAAACTGGCACCAAAATTCGACCTGTTTACGCCTGACCCGGGCGAATTGAGCTTTTTAGCGGATCCAGACGCCGCTCATCCGGCCTATGTTCAACACTTTATTTTTGATGTTGATCAAACGGAGGTGCCAAGGTTGAGCCAGGAGGCTTTTGCCCACGGGGATGCTCCGCGTTATATGATTGTCAAAGCCCCTATTGATCACGTAATCGTAGATGGCAAAGTCGTGGCGGTCATCAAAGAGCCAAACATACCTGCTATGGAACCAATCGGGGGAACAGGAGACACAATAACCGGAGAAGTATCAGCCCTTATTTCGAGTGGTATGGATGTGGTTGATGCCTGTGTAGCTGCCAGCCGTATTAACAGGACCACTGGTGAACTGGCGCGCCCCAATCCAGCGACCACAATTGCTCGATTCATTCCGCACATTGACGAAGCAGTGAAGAAGGTAATGGGTTGCAAATAGACCGCAGCTAGAGTTGTAACCTTGATCGTGAGCGAAGGAGGGTTATGCAGAGATGGAACCGGCTAAGACAATAACAAACCACAAGTCATTGAGATGGAAACCAAGCTTTAAATTAAGTGGGAATATGGCTCTCATTACTGGCGTCACAATGGGGCTTTTGGCGGCGGTGGTGCAGGGTTATTTTGGTTTGCAACCGCCAGCAGGTGATGGAATTTGTGGCATTTCCCATCCGGCCAATTTGGTCAACTGGTTAGTAAATAATGTCTTCAATACTAAGTTTACAATCCACAGCATCTTTGTCACTGTACCGGTACTGACCTCGGTTGGATTTATCATGGGTTCTTTCATCGCAGCCGTCAAGAACAAGGAATTTAAACTGCGCCCTGGCCCGGTACGAGACAACATGCTGGCATTTATTCTGGGCTTTATTATTATCAATTTCGGACTGCTGTGGGGGTCTTGCCCTATTAGGACAACTATTTTGGCATCCTATGGGATGTTTTTTGCCATTCTCATGCTGGGGATGATCGTGCTTGGTGTAGTTGTCGCCTGCATATATATTAAGTGGAAGGTTAGGAGAGCATGATGACCGGAATAATTGCTTGGAAAATCGGCTTGGCAACACTGGCTATCGGCATGATGGTGGGCTATCTCGGCCAACGTTCACGGTTTTGTACTATTTCGGGTATACGAGATTTTTTCCTGGTCAAAGACAGTTACCGACTAAAAGGTTTGATTGGCATTGTAATTGGAGGCGTTATTGGGTTCGCACTGGTAAACAAAATGGGTGGGACTCTATCCAGCTTCACCAAACCTGGTGGCTGGGAGTTTATGCCCATGCTTAAAGATGGTTTGAATGTAACTCCTTCGATCCTTATTCCTTTGAGCGCTGTCGGTGCTTTTTTTATGGCGTATTTTTCAGTCATGGCTGAAGGTTGCCCATTCCGGCAGCATGTTATAGCTGGTGAAGGAAGGCTTTCCGGGATACTTTACATCGCGGGCCTGGTGGCGGGAGTGGTGTTTTTTGATATTGTTATCGTTCCCTACCTGCAGCTCTTGACGTTGAGGTTTCCAACGTAAGAATCCCGAAAATCAGGGTTTTAGATATCAAAGATTGGATTTGCTTGTCTGTTAATGCTTAGAGGTCTATAATAATCCAGAAAATAGTTTTTCTGGATTACGGTAAAAAAGGCTTAATTTGTGGTCGAAAACATCCGTATTGCGTCAAAAGTAAGTGTTACCGAAATAGCAATTGTTGCCTCATAAATACTGTTACCATGCATTCTCCTTGTTTGATTAGTTTTCGGCGGGGTGACGGTCTCTTAGTTGCCACAGGTGCTCGACATTCTCATTGAT
>CAZUXO010000278.1:0-2967 GCA_964624325.1 uncultured Dehalococcoidales bacterium | reverse complement strand
CAGCCTTGACGTTATCGACTACCACGTTGATATCGTCAATGGTAAGAATGCGGCCAGTCAAAATTTCCTGGCCACCCAACCAGCCCGCGACGTGACGGCTGTCCTCGAGGCGTAAAGCTAGCTGGCCTTTAGACATTTCTTTGGCCTTGGAAAGTTCAGCGGGTGAAATGACCTCTTTCCTGAAACGCATAAGTTCCTTGATGATGGCTTCCAGTGCCAGCCTGGCCTTGGAGGTATCAACCCCCGCATAGACAACCAATGAACCGGCATCCTTCAAATGGTCAACATAACTTTGGACACTATAAGCCAAACCAAGCTTATCGCGCACTTCGCTAAAAAGACGGCTGCTCATGCCATCACCCAAAATGACATTTAGCATATCCAGGGTAAAGCGTTGGGGATCGAAAAGCGATAGTCCCGGAAGTGCGAGACACATATGAGTCTGCTCGATTTCACGCTTTTCTATTTCAACCCTTGCTGCTTCGTGTTCTCTGAAAGCCCGATGCTCCGAGCTTTGTCCAGTCCCTGTCCACCCTGCAAAGCATTTTTTAACCGCCGCCACCGCCTCAGCATGTTCTACACTACCCGCAATCGAAACGACGGTCTTGGATGGAAGATACTGCTTCTTCATATATTCCAAGAGATCCGTCCGCGATATCGACGATACGGACTTTTTTGTTCCCGCGATATCTCGTCCCAGCGGATCTGCCGGCCATAACAGTTTCTCGATAATAAGACCCACCTTGGAAGAAGGAGAGTCATAGCTCATGTTGATTTCTTCGATAATTACCTGCCGTTCTTTCTCGAGATCATCAATGTCAAACTTGGAGTTCAGCAACATGTCGCTCAAAACATCGATTGCCATCTCGAAGTGAGGCCGCGCCACCTTGCACCAGTAAACGGTGCTTTCCCGGTCAGTGCCTCCGTTGAGAATTCCTCCGACGCCTTCAATGGCCTCGGAAATATCTAGCGATGTAGGCCGTTTTTGCGTACCGCGAAAAAGCACATGCTCCACGAAATGCGAAATGCCGGCCCTGGTAGCAGTCTCGTAACGCGAACCTACTCCCACAAATACACAGATTGAAGCGGAATGCGTTTGTGGCATGGTCTCGCTGATAACGCGTAAGCCATTGTCCAAAACAGTTTTCAAGTACAAATTATCACCTCTTTCCCGGTCTCATTCTATGTTGCATATGACATACTGTCAATACCTGGCCAGTCGCTTGTCCAGTCATTACCTGACGCTTTTTAGTATGGTAACCACTCTACTGTGAAGAATAAACGCCGGCATGGATATCATATATCCACATTACATAACCATATATAACCGGTCTGCTATTTCGTTCAAAATCGAATTACTTTGCTGGCTCCGCACTCTGCAAGCGAAAAGGCAATCATCAGGCTTGACAGGAACGAGGGAAAGTCAGTAATATATCTTCTGCTGCCGATTTTGCGACAGTTAATTTATTTAACAATTTGTGCTATCATAGATTGAGCTAGGAGTGTAGCTCAGTTGGTAGAGCAGCGGTCTCCAAAACCGCTGGCCGAGGGTTCGAGTCCTTCCACTCCTGCCAGCAGCCGAGATGGTGGAATGGCAGACACGCTAGCTTGAGGGGCTAGTGAACTTTATAAGTTCGTGAGAGTTCAAATCTCTCTCTCGGCACCAGAGTTTTTCAGAGTAAGCGGAAGTAGTTCAGTGGTAGAACGTCTCCTTGCCAAGGAGAAGGTCGCGAGTTCGAGTCTCGTCTTCCGCTCCAAATCCCTAAAATTATCAACCTATTCCCATTTACGCACTGTTCCAGCAATATTCCAGTGAATTCTTAACTCGCCACATCATATTCCCAGATATCCTACCCATTAGCTCCAGAAGCGCTAAACTGCCTTGGATAAGATGGGAAAATGACTCGGATTTTCGATTTTGCCGTTGACTTTTACGCCTGCACAGGTTATGCTGTTTTTCTACATCAATGGTCTCTGGCGACGTAGCCAAGCGGCAAGGCAGGGGTCTGCAAAACCCCCATCAGCGGTTCGAATCCGCTCGTCGCCTCTCTTATTTGGCAAAACCCACCCGTCAGGACTTCCTGTTGTCGCTTGACAATAAATAGCCTAAACGTAAGAAAGGCGTAATTGTAATCACGACGATGATACCCTACTCATCATCGAAATAGCACTCAAGAGTCAGAAGCGGCATGAAAAGAAGCCAGCCATGGAAAGCACGAAGCAAGCAGCCTTTTGGCACGGTATCTACGGGGCTTTGGGGAATTTTCTTCCCATGTGATACCCTGCCGCTCCCAGTATGGAAATCAAAACAAAAAATGTGACTAACAAAAGGTTTGTATTCTTATTGAGATGGATAAGGGAATTCAACGCAATAGTTAAAAATACTCCCCCAACAATCCCTATTATGCCTAAAAGCAGAGAACCCTGATAATGTCGCATTTTGAAAATGACCTGACCTAATGCCACCCCCACGGGATAAAAAACGAACAGCCCGATAATTGCACCCACCAAATCACCCCATTCAGATACTTGATTGCGCATCAGAGTAGCCAGTACATAACCCGCCCCGAAACCTAGCAACGCCCCAATAGCACCTGTGCCTATTGCCATTCCGAAAAACTTCAGGATGTCTTTAAACGACAACTTTTGTTTCATGTCAGCATTATAACAGACGGCTTGGGGCCATTGACAAACCATATTGTTGGCAATGGGTTTATAACCTCGTGGATACTCGATGCCAGGAAAAAAGTGTCAACCCCTTTGGAGATTAGCCTGACTGTAGCAATCTGATTGTCTGCTTGTTGGTATAAATTCAGCGGTGCAGAGCGTATTGCGTCAAAAGTAAGTGTTACCGAAATAGCAATTGTTGCCTCATAAATACTGTTACCATGCATTCTCCTTGTTTGATTAATTTTCAGCGGGGTGACGGTCTCGTAGTTGCCACAGGTGCTCGACATTCTCATTGAT
>CAZUXO010000277.1:0-13067 GCA_964624325.1 uncultured Dehalococcoidales bacterium | reverse complement strand
GGCCAAAGAACTGGGAGTCACCCGATCCTCGATCTATACCAAGTACACCGGACTCTCGCCTCCCTAATTCATCCACATACCTGAGGCGAATCGATTTGTGGCACCATAACTATCTTTGATCCTTATATCGGAGTTCCAGATAGCAAAGACACTTAAGAAACAGTCTATTTTCCCCTCACCCTGACCCTCTCCCCCAAGGGGAGAGGGGAGATAACTTTTGACAATACCGTTGAATGGGAAAGGAGGGCCAAATGAAGTGCGTTATTTGTCATAGCCCGGATATTCAGAAGAAGAGAGTCGAAGAAGAGATTAAATCGAATCAGGATATCTTGTTGATGCCCATAGAAGTATTGTTATGCGCCAGTTGCGGCGAAAGATATTATGATAAAAAGACCTTAAAAAGGATTGAGGAAATTCGATTAAAATTTAAAAATAGCGGCTTATTGGTTGAGGAGGTGGGGAGAGTTTTAAAAGAAAGGGCCGCCTGAACTGTATGAGGACGGACTTTATCCCCATCGCCTACCGTATTTAACGAAGAACCAGGAACCGATGACCGATGACGGAACGGATTAGCCCGCAGGGCGGTCCTCCCTCTTCCCTCGGTCTTCCCTCTTCCCTCGGTCGAATAAGCGGCCAAAACAAAAAATATAAAGGGCGTCCCCAAGTTCCTCCCCACCCCCGATGGGTCTCCGATCGTTCATGGCGCCAGAGTCGTGTGGTGTTTTCCCTTGTAAATCTGACGGTTTGCTATTATAACTCTTACAGGAGAAAGACAGGGTCGTGACCGAACGGGAAAAACTACTCGAGCAGATCGCAGGCAAGTACCATCTTCAGATGGTATATGCTTTTGGGAGCCGGTCAAACGAAGCCTTCGAATTTCTGAAAGACAGGCTCGAGCGCCTGGCGTCTGCCGACTCTGACCTCGACATCGCGGTGAAGCCGAGGAAGAGCCTTAACGTGCAGGAGAAAGTCGAGATAGCCCTGGCTCTTGAAGACCTCTTTGGCGTATTGCGGGTGGATCTGATCATACTGCCCGAGGCGCCGACCTTTCTCGCATACGAAGGAGTGACGGGTGAGCTTCTTTACGCGGAAGACGATACCCTCGAGGGGGAATACCAGCTCTACATCATGGGAAAGGCCGCCGAACTTCTCCCCTACGAGGAGGCCCGGATCAAATTCGTTCTAAGGTCGTGACATGACTGGCGGAAGGATCGATAAAAAGATAATAGCTGACAGGGTCTTGTGGATACGGCAAATGGTTGACGGCATCAGGGATCTGTCAATCTCGGACAAGGACGATTTCCTTCGGAAAAGACATACGGTCGCCGCAGCAGAATCATACCTCAGGCGGGCATTGGAGGCTCTGTTCGATATGGGAAGGCATATCCTGGCAAGAAAATACGCTCATCCAGCCACTGAGTACAAGGAGGTTGCCACTGCACTGTATGACAGAGGCGTTATTGATGCAGTCGGGTTCGACCTGATGAAGAAAATGGCGGGATACCGAAATAGAATGGTCCATTTCTACCACGAGGTTAGCCCCGAAGAATTATGGGACATCTGCGCCAACCACCTATCGGATATCGATCTGCTGCTTGATCGGCTGATCGGCTGGCTCTCTCGCGAGACAGACTCCCGTTCAGGCCGCGCCTGACACGGTGAAACGCGCGTCCGTCATCCGTCCTAGGTCGTCCATCATCCGCCGTCCGTCCTCCAAGACTGACACCGCCGCCGCTTCAGCGTTCGGCCCGGCATCACCTCTATTATTTAGCTGAGAGGAAGAATCTCAGTTGCTAAGAACTAACTTACTATGTAGCCATATTGCTATGAGCTATGATCTGTGGACCGTGGACTATCAGCCACAGCGATACTTCTTTCGACAAATGGATGAAACTGGATATGAAGTATATTGACCACTGGTCCCTGACCTTAGATTTGAAGATATTATTAAAAACGATCCCTGCGGTCCTGAAAGGATCCGGCGCCGCATAGCTTTTCTGATTTTTGCTCTATCGAACTTGGAACCTGAGACCTGCAACTTCTGACTTGTGAATTTCTAAATTTCTATGGACCGTGGACTGGTTTTGATTTCTAACCGTGGACCGTGGACTGTTGACCGTGGACGGTTTTCCTATTTGTGACTTGGAACCTGTGACCTGTAACTTGTGACCTTGAGGCCATGAGGTGAGTTGCTAAATTGACATTATTTTTAGGTTAAAATGGAGCGGGGCTATCTTATATTGGCAAGGATAAAGATTTTGACCCCATTTTACTGCGTGTGTTACTTTGTAAAATTCCCCGAAGTCGACCGGAGAGATCTTTGTCTGGCATCGGGTGGGCGGAAGCTTGCCTAAAAACAGGGAATTCATCAGGAGGGGGATTGATATCATGCCCGTGATAAAATACAGACCTTTTTGAGTTTTCTAATCAAATTTTCTCGCATTTTAAAAGGCCGCTTCCGGGTATTTTCAAATATAAAAGCCTTGCTCAGTCAGGCCGATTGTCGATTGATCAGAATCCAAAATCTGGAAAGTGAATAAGCTTAGGGGAGGGATTATCTTATTGCTAAGAACTTACTATCTTTTTATCCTCCACCTTGAAGGCTGGTTTGGCTTTCGGGGAGTATCGCCCCTGGGCCAATGTCCCTACCCTTCCCGAGAATCAAGTCCCCTTAAGTGGACGGGCGGTTTCAAAAATGGTTTTCATCTTCGATCCTCACTTGACCGATATTGTCTTTGCTCCATGTCAAGAAAATACAGGGTGTAGACAAACTCTCCCGATAAAAGTGGTTTGATTTAGTATAGCAGGATGATAGAATATAGCAACTTCGAAATGAAGGAAGAGCTATTGTTAGGAGAAAAACCACGTAGTGAACGGATGTTCCATTATGTTCGGGGTGAGATGGGAATCAAAAATAAAGGCGTTGTCCCCTACTCGTTCTCTCCAAAAGTGCAATGAGCCAATCACTTGAATCAAAGGCATTTTCCGGTGGACTCGCGCTGGTAAGCCGACAACTTTTTGGGATGGGTCTTGCCTTAGTGGGCATGTTGGTCAACACTAGGGTGCTCGGTCCTCATAAATACGGGCAGTTCGCGATAGTTGTAGGTTTAATGACCTATGCCATTAACGTTGGGAAACTGGGGTTGGATGTTTACCTTATTCGGTATCAAGGGGACCTTAAGCCGCTGCAGTTTGGTGTTACGCAGTTAATCTATCTTATGGTCGGCTCTATAATGCTTTTTGCCGGCATTGCCCTGGGGCCTGTTGCAGCTGCCTATTATAATGATCTGTCCTTAAAAGCCTTTTTCTGGGGATACTCATTCGTTCCGCCGATGATGGTTATGAGTAGTACTTATATGGCCTTGTTGGAGCGACGACTGGCCTACAAGCACGTGGCTGCCATAGAATCAGCAGGCCAGTTGTTGTATTTATGTATCTCGATACCTATTGTTTTGTATTACCGTTCGGTATGGGGATTAATTTTTGGCGCACTAGGGCAATCCGCGCTTAGTTTAGGGGCGTCGGCCTATATCAGCAGAATGAATTTCCACCCCTGCTGGGACTGGGAGGAAGCCAAAGCACAGTTGAACTATGGTTTGGGATACGCCGCTTCGACCTGGATATGGGAAGTCCGCGGTCTGGCCAGTCCACTTGTTATAGGCAAACTCCTTGGTTCTGAAGCTGTGGCATTCATTGCCCTGTCTACTAAACTTATTGCAATGATAGGCTTTGCCAAGTTTGCCATTTACAGGCTTTATATGAGTTTTCTTGCTCGTCTCGCCATTGATCGGACAAAGATGAAAGCCGCCCTAGAAGTTGGACTTCAACTGCAGGTTCTTGCTCTTGGCATATCTCTCATAAGTTTTATGGCAATTGGGCCGGAACTTATCAAGAATACGATGGGTGTGAAATGGCTTCCAGTCTTTAATATATTTCCCTTTATCGCTATCGGGCAGATCGTGAATGGGGCATTTAGTTTGCATTCATCGGCGCTATATGTAATTGGCAAGAACCGCGAAGTGGGCCTCTTTCATCTAATTCATATAATCGTGTTCATACCTGCAACTTGGTATCTTACGACTATGCTCGGCAATATTTCTGGGTATGGTTGGGCGGAAGTTGTCGCCTTGGTCAGCTACGCCTGGATACGTCATGCTCTTCGAAAACATCTCTTTGTTATTCGGGAAACAGTCATTTATATCAATATGCTGGTTGCCATTGCAGGCATTGTTCTTATGAGCAAACTTATTGACGGGCCTTGTTGGCTGCGCTTGTTGTCGTGTTTTCTCGTATTGTCAAGTCTGTTGTTTGCTGTTCAGCAGAACCGCGCTGTGGGTTTAGTGATACTGAAGAAAGTCGTGGGCAGGTTGTGGCCTAAAGCCGCTTAAAGCCGTGAGGTGAGCCGCATTCCACGGTAGCCTAGTAATATGGAATTGTAATTTGCTTCCCGGGCCGATACCTCCCTGATTCTGCTTTTAAGCTTATTGAGGCAGGATGAGGCACGGAGCTTAGTCGCTGTATAAAGGGACATAGCCCAAGAGGTCATTTGATCCGGGCCCGTGCCCGCCTCGCCTTGTCGTGACGCGAAGTGCGGGCCTAAACTGGCAAGATAGTATTCTATAGCGAGAATGAAAAAAGTCTGCTTCTTCTTCTTATGTTGTCTGGTGCTTTTTGCCTGCAATGATATCCGGGTTTCCGTTGGCGGAAAAGGCATTTTTACCCTCAGCTTATTTGAGTCATGGGCATATCTGTTACTGTTGCCCATGTACATGTTGGTTTTGCCTATAGCGCGGCATTACCAATTTAAGAAGCAACACGAGCTGGTTTTCGATTCTCCCACCAAATTGCTATCACTTTATCTGTTGTGGGGGCTATTCGCTGCCGCTTATTTTTGGGGGGATCCTAAGTACACGATTCAGATAGATTATAAGAAACTGCTTCCGGGTGCGATTGCGTATATAGGTATATTGCTTTTGGCGGCGGATGACCGAAGAAAACTAAGTGTTATTCAAATGGCCTGGTTTGCTGCCGGTCTTATAAATGTGGCGGTGGCCTTCTCCCAGTACTTCTTTTCTGTTGCGTATTTCATTGAATACTCAGATAATGCAGCAAGGAAGCTCGACCTTACTGGGGAAGTAGCGCAACGTCTCGTGGTCGGATTCGGCACTTCCGCCAATGTGTTCGCTCAAATCATTATGCCCTGGTTTGTTGTCGCTGCCATCGTATGGCTGGCAAGGAAGAAGTTCTTGACGATAAAGTCTTTGGCGTGGTTTCTGCTAAGCGTTTTGTTTGGATTTGTTCTTTTCGCCACTGCTTCTAAGGGGGCTCTAGTATGGTCAACGGCTGGCATCGGTCTGGGGGTAGCCATGACCAAGTGGAATAAACTTCGTTCATCTTTATGGTTTGTCTTGCTGGCTGTTACTATCATTGCAGCTATTAACGGCCTCGCGGTCTACTTCAAGCCGGCACCGGGAGATAGTTTGGGAACCATTCAGTCCCGCATCGATTTAGTAATGGCTTGCTGGCGCTTGGTAATCGCTCATCCCATATCTGCAATCATAGGCGGAGGTCTAAAATATTGGGATCAATACGCCTACCGCTGGACAAACTGGCCATTTTATGATGCTCACAACGTCTATCTGAATCAAATATTGATGTATGGCTTGATTGGGCTGTTTCTGTTCGGCGCATTTATTTGGTCTTGTATAAGACGGGGTTTGCGTAAATTGGATAATATTCAAGACGGTCTGTTGTCTCCTTTTCCGTATATCGGGGCAGTTTTTGCTGTCGCCGGAGAGTATTGGTTCGAGCCGTCTTTTAAGGATGCTATGCAAAAATACCAGCTATTTTTCGTGTTGGCCATGCTACTCGTCGTTAGTAGACTCGCGCACTCTAAATCAGATGGAAGGAGTTATCAGAAAGAGTCCAGTAACCCTAAGTATCGATCCGGCGGTTAGATAATCAGGATTAATTCAAAGAGACAAAACCTCAAGGAGAAGTAGAAATCGTGGCAGCGCCATTCGGCTGAGGGTTGGTTGGTTACCCTCTTAAACTCGGTTCACTATTGCCTTGACAGAGGGGTCCACTATAGTCCACAGTCGGAGCGGCGATAAAAAGAGCAATCTGCTATGGCGAAGCCCTTTCGGTAAAGTCTAAATATATAGGGAAGAACTTCCGAACTATCTTTTTGATAGGAGGATTTGAAATAGGGAGAACCGGATGCAAATAGAACGTTTATCTAACATAATGTGGAATGACCGTTTATCGCTCACTGCATCTGAAGGATATCTGTCTTCTTATTCAACAGATTATGGATGGCTTTCAGATAAAAATACGGGATTATTTCTTCCTTTTTATATCCGTAGACGAGTTTTATTCAGCCAGTTGATATTTACGGATAGCATAGACTCTTTTGTTGAAGGTTATGCGGGCTCCCGAGAAGAGAAACTCGCTTTTCTGCAAGCATGTGTGCAGCATGCAAAAGAAAAGCTGAAAATTGACAGTATAAATCAACCGCCGACATATGCCGTGTTTGAAATCGTCCCAACCGGGTCCATATTTGTACCATTCGGGTCGTATCGAATCGATCTCTCACAATCCGTTGAGGATTTGTGGAAGAACGTTCACTCGAAACACAGGAACGTTATCAGAAAAGCCGAAAAAAGCGGAGTACTCGTCAAATCAGGAATTGAGTACTTGAACCCAGCCGCAGAACTCGTATCCGCGACATTGCAGCGGGCTAATCTGAAATCCAGCTTCACGAGGAGCCTTTCAGAAAAGCTCAGAGGGCACATTACGGCCTATATCTGCGAATACAACGGAGAGCTGCAGGGGTCTGGCATCTTCCTATTTTCTCGAAAGAGCGTCCTTCACTTATGGGCAGGCTCTATCCCCGCTCCTTTCTCTGGTGCGATAAACTACATGGTCTGGAAGGCAATTCAGGACTTCAAGAAAATGGGAATATCGTGTTACGATTTTGTCGGCGCCAGAATAAATCCCGTTCCAGGGAGCAAGCTTGAAGGGATTCAAAGATTCAAAAGCCGTTTTGGCGTATCGCTTTACCGGGGTTATCTTTGGAAATATCCCTTGTCATGGAAATGTCGCTATTTTGACATTCTCAAGAGAGGCTATTACAAGCTTAAGCGAAGAAAGAATGACGACGTCATAGACCAGGAGCTTAAGCTACAACGGAAATGATTCGCCCAAGTTTTGACTATGGGTTGTATTTGGATTCAGGAACCGTTGCCCGCTGCTTACTTGATCCGACCCATGAAGTTCTAAGGGTATTGCGCAGCAACGGGCAAAAGGCGACCTTCTTTATCGATGTGCTATTCCTGGAGAGGTCAAAGAGCATCAGCGAAGATGACTTTAAGTACAAGAGAGTAATTGACCAGTTGCTGCTCCTAATTGACTCGGGCCACCGATCGAGCTTCATTTGCACCCTCATTGGTTGGATGTGAAGTATCGAAACGGGCAATCAAGGCCTCCCCAAAATCCGATGTAATTACCCTCTGTGCCAGTATAAGTGAGACACTTCCCACCCAATAGTTTAGACTCTTAAGGGCGGGAAGGAGAGAACGATCGTGGAAGAGAAGAATTCAGTGATGGTACACTAAATACTATATGGAAGTGTCTCATTTTCATTGACACGTTCCGTTAGATTAATCTAATGTTAACCAAGGAGAGATCGGTAACATGGAGATTTCAATTTTTCCTATTCCTTTCAAGTTTGAGAGTAAGGGGAATGAGTATTTGAACTTATTATATAATAACGTAAATGGCGGAGTGGTCGGGCCTCATTCCTTCCGTGTTGGAACGTGCAAATTGAAAGAGATATGGACATCGCGAAGACGACGCGAGGCAGAGATTTGTGTAATTCATGTTCATTGGTCGCGGTGCCTGTATGAAAGCAGGTATGTTCTCAAATCGATATATTTGTTAGCAATCAATTTTTCTATTCTTGCTCTTTTGAAGAAAAGATACGGATATAAAGTTTATTGGACCATGCATAATTTCAAATCCCATGATTATCCTCATCCATCAATTGATTGGCTCGGACGAAAACTTCTTTACTCTATTACGGATTGTATAATCATCCAACAACGTGGGTTTTATGAAGTCTTGTCAGCGCAGCGTAGAGATAAAACGTTTGTCTATATGCCACACGGTAACTATGTTGGCACATACGGCCCGGTGCAGGAAGCCGGGTCAATGAAGAAACAGCTTGGGTTCGATGAAGAAGACATAATAATGATCTCACTTGGAACGGTAATGCCATACAAGAAGATAGACAGAATCATTGAAGTGCTGAATAAGAATGACCACATCTTGGATAAAAGATTAAAGCTGTTTATTGCCGGGCGCTGCGAACCAGAGTATGCCAACTATTTACTGAAACTTACTTCCGCCAGTCATCGGATTGTTTTCAGGAATGAATTTGTTCAGGACAATGACTTGGCGCTATATTTATCTGTGGCTGACTATTCGGTATTCTGGTATGATGACTCGGTGCTCACCTCAGGTGGCCTGACCCTTTCACTCTCCTACGGCGTCCCTGTCATCGCAAGAGACATATATGCTTCAGATTTAGTTCAAAGAGGGAGGAACGGCTTTCTGTTTGATACTCCCGAGAGTTTAGCTGAGATTCTAATCCAACTTCCGACGCTTGATAAACCTCGGCAGGAAGATGTTATTTCTTCCGTGACACACTTAGATTGGCAACCAATAGCAAATAGGTTAATGAAAGTATTTGCTGGCCAATATCTGGAGGTCTATTAACGATTTATATTTCTTGAAAGGATGATATGAAGGTCTCTGATAATGTCAACTAATTACCTGAAAAGGTCAAAGGCATCCCCGTGCAAACCGTAGCGATGCTGCTGATCGGCGATATCCGCATGGATGGCCGGGTGCAAAAGGAAATCCTGACCCTGCGGAGCTGCGGGTTTCGGGTCACCCTGATTCAATGGCCGTATAGCGGCCGGAGCGGCGCCCACGAGTATTTGGGGATTGAAGTCATCGATTACCCCCACAACCTTCACCGAAGCGCGGCAGTGAACTTTCTCCGGCAGATTCTCTTCAATTTCTTTGCCTTGCACCACCTGAAACGGCTGTCTCCCGATTTCCTGCAATGCAATGACCTTCGCACCTTGTTGGCGGGCTTCCTTTTCCGCCGCCGGGCCCGCGTCATCTACGACGCCCACGAACTGTTCCCGGAAATGTACGAGGGAGCCAGGAAGCTCGTTTGGTCGGTGTTGGAAAGAATGATGGTGTCTGCCTGTCACGCTTACATCCAACCGGAAAAAAACCGGCTAGCTTACTTCTCAGCGAAGTACCGCATCGACCCTGCCCGCATTGCCTTGGTGGAAAATTTTCCTTCGGGCCATTACGCTTTCTCGGGGCGAAGTCGGCTTAGGGAGTACTTCGACCTGGCTCCGGAAAAGATCATTCTGCTTTGCACGGGCGTGCTCGGCCCCGAAAGGGGTATCGAGAATATGATAAGCTGTATGGCGTTCCTCGACGCTCGCTTTGTGCTCGTGCTGTTGGGACCCACCTTCAAGGGGTATGAGAAGGATCTGGCCTCCCGAATCAATGAAGCGAAAGCGGAAGACCACGTGAAGATTCATCCAGCTATCCCGAATGTTGAGATGCTGGACTACATCAATTCCAGTGACATCGGGCTAGTCTTCTACCAGAACACCAATCTCAACAACTACTGGTGTGCCTCCAACAAGCTTTACGAGTTCATCCTCTGCGGCAAACCGGTTATCACCAACGACTACCCTGGTTTGCGCGAGGTAGTGGAAAATAATCAACTAGGCATTTGCCTCTCCGACACCTCGCCGGAGGCCCTGGCCGCCGCTGTGTGCCGAATTCGGGACGATTGGACAATACCAGGCGGAGCCTCGCCCTATGTCTGGGAGCAGCAGGAAGCTACTTACTTGAGGATTTTTGAATAGGCAGGCCAGCAGTTTTGGAACATGCGTCGTATGGTTCGATCGAGGAAGGGTGGATTGCTCCCTATTGACCTGCCGGCTGAATCGAACATTAGCCGCCGACTCGCCAGCCTGACGGGATGAGACATGGAAGACCGTGACTTAAAATCGTCGCCTACGACCCTGACCGTGCTGAAGGATCTATCGCGCCTTGCTCTGCGCGCGCGCGCTTGGCGTCCGTCGCACGCCCGAGTCCCCCTTAGCCAGGTCGTGGGACGAGGCGCCGATACGACTGCGGGATTCTCCGACGGGGATCACTTCATGGCGGCGGCGCGGTGGCTTGCTTCGGCGCAGGATGCAATGCGTGACGGCGGTGTCGCTGCTCACTTCAGCCTGAGAAAAGGCTGGAGTTCCTCATATCCAGAGACCACCGGTTACCTGATCCCGACCTTCCTCAGACTTGCGAAAGAACCCGGATTAGAGACGTTCGAGGAGCGTGGTGCTAGGGCTGTCGAGTTCCTGCTGCGGTGCCAGCTGCCTGAAGGTGCATTTTTTGGAGGTCGAGTAAAGGAGAATACGAAGAGACCCTCGGTCTTCAACTCGGCGCAAATCATCTGCGGACTCGTCGCATGGCATCGACATACCAAGGACCAGCGGGTGCTCGATTCGGCGGTCCGCGCAGGTGACTGGCTCGTGTCAGTGCAAGATGCTGATGGCGGGTGGAGACGACACGTCTATCACGACGTTGCGACTTCCTACACGGCGCATGCATCCTGCTGGCTGGCGGAACTCGGAGAACACACCGGAGAACAGCGTTATCGGAATGCCGCACTCCGGCATCTTGAGTGGGTGCTTGCCCTCGTGGACCCGGAAACGGGCTGGTTCGACCGCTGCGGCTTCACCATGCAACAGCACGAAAAGCGCACCGCCTTCACACACACGATTGCGTATACATTGTCGGGTGTCCTCATGACGTCGCAGATTCTCGGCATCGGCGAAGGCATCGCGTGCGTCGAGCGGGCAGCGGGGGAGGTTGCCAGCCGCTTGGAGTTGCTCCGTTGGTTGCCCGGTGTGCTCGACTCGCGTTGGCGCCGCCGCGCTAACTTTGCGTGCGTTACCGGTACCGCGCAGATGGGGTTGATCTGGATGCAATTGTTCGAAGGATGTCGTGATGTGCGTTGGATGAACGCGGCGATGCTGGCGATCGACACAGTTAAGAGCGCTCAGGAAATGCGCGCGCCGGCGCCGGGGCTTCTCGGTGGGATCCCGGGCTCAGATCCGGTGTGGGGCGACTATATGCGCCTCGCATACCCAAACTGGGCTGCGAAATTCTTCATCGATGCGCTCTTGGAGAAGCGACGCGCGCTTGCTCTCGGCGGAGCCTCGTGATCCGATCGGATGGGCGTGGCCCGCCGCGATCGCGTAAGGGCCGCAATGTTGCGGACGGAGTGCGTCGCTCACAGAGCACGACAATTCCATTCAGTGACTGCCAGAATCATGGACATGATCTTTACCCGACTCGATGGGCAGCAGAAAGAGGATCTTGATTACATGCCGGAATGCAGCTCGGTCACCGCTCCGTTGCTGGGAACGCAGACATGATACCATGGTATCTGAGGCGTCTGGCGATGATGCAGCCGCGCGAAGTGATGTCGCGGGTTGGGACAGCAGCACGGCTGCCGCGAGATTGGGTTAGGTATTGCACTGGCGGATCGCCCACCCTTCCCGCCGAGCTGCACGCCATTCCACAACCGTTTCCTGTCCATGCGCACGCCTCGGGCGCTGGGGGCGATCGTGTACGCATCTTTGATCTCGAATTTCCGGTCAGCTTCGACTTCGACTGGCACCGGGACTACCGAAATGATAAGCAGGCGGCCAGAACTTTTGGCCCCATGCTGGATACAAGGGATCCTACTGCGGTTGGTGATATCAAGTATATATGGGAAATTAATCGTCACCAACACCTTTCCGCCTTAGCTTACGCAGGCGGTTCGGAGCAGAGCGTACCCTACATCGTCCGTTCACTCGACCGCTGGCTCCGGGAGAATCCCTACCTTTGTGGCGTCAACTGGACGAGCAGCCTGGAACTGGGCCTACGCGTCATCTCCTGGTCGCTGCTGTACCCGAGAATCGCATGCGAATTGGTCCGTGATACGGATCTGATGCAGCGCTGGCTATACTCCCTCTACCTGCATCTCCAGCGGATTCATCAGCACCGGAGCGTTTACTCTTCGGCAAACAACCACCTGATCGGCGAACTTGTCGGGCTGTATGTTGGTGCCGTTTGTTTCCCGCTGTGGCGCGAATCTCGCGGCTGGGCGAAGGAGGCCCGCGAGTCATTAGAACGAGAGATCCAGGCGCAGGTCTCGGAAGACGGCATAAACCGCGAGCAGGCTATGTCGTATCATTTGTTCACACTCGAACTTCTGCTACTGGCGTACACGGTTGCGAAGAATCTCGGAGAACCCTTCAGTAAGAGCTATGAACAGCGTCTACGTGCAATGCTACGCTATCTGGACGCTGTGGCCACACCGACGGGCGATCTGCCGTGGTATGGCGACTCCGATGACGGTCGCGGATTTCTGTTTTCCACGTCGGAGAGCGCGGTTGCCGTAACCACCCAACTGGGCGCACTCCTATTTGATGACGCCCGCCTCTTGCGGCTTTCAAAAGGGCTAACTGCTGCGACACGCGCTCTCATCCCGGACGCCACCCTATCCCTCACCGAAGGCAGGCGAGTCGGTAGCGAGCTGTTCCGTGACGGCGGTATTGCCGCCGTGGATACCCTTGACGGCAGCTGCAAGCTGGTGATGGATTTCGGCCCACTTGGCTACACAAGTCTAGCCGCCCACGGCCACGCCGACGCCCTTTCGATTTGGTTGGCGATCGACGATGATTACTTTATTGTGGACTGCGGCACCTATGCTTACCACTCGGATCCGGTGTGGCGCGCATTCTTCCGCGGTACGGGCGCACACAATACCGCGCGCATCGATGGCAAGGATCAATCTGTGATGGGCGGACGGTTTTTGTGGAGTCGCAAAGCTAACGCCCGCCTGTTGCGGTTTGAAGAGACCGGCAACAACGTGCTCATCGAGGCCGAACACGACGGTTACAGGCGGCTGAGTGACC
>CAZUXO010000276.1:0-3342 GCA_964624325.1 uncultured Dehalococcoidales bacterium | reverse complement strand
ACGACGCTCTTCCGATCTTATAGCCACAGCCGCAATTGCTAACATTGGTGTCAACCTGGCTTTAATCCCCGTAGTCGGCATAATTGGAGCTGCTATTTCTGGCGTTGTATCTTACTTGATCCTGGCGGTCAACGTAATAGTTTGGGCGAGAAAGGTTATTGGCTATACAATAGGAATCCAATTTTTAGCCAAAGTCATTATCGGAGCATTATTGATGGCCTGCTGCATTAGTTTCATCAATATAGGTGGCATGTTTGGTATTATTATAGTAGCAGTTGCCGGCGTCACCATATTCAGTTTGTGGATGTGGCTGGCCAGAGCTTTCTCTACCGAGGATTGGAAGCTAATCAAGGAAATTATACTGGGATTGAAGCAAGGGGCATTGCTAAGATGAATCAATGAGGCGTCTAACGTCCGAAGAACTAAGCCCTATAACAATCTAATAATCCCTAATCTCAGCCTTCCAGTTTCAGGGGTTCAGGCCTCTATTTTATCTTAATCCAGAATGATGCACAGTGAAACTGCGGATTCATGTATCCGGTCAGTGGTTTCAGTATAGACAGCAATTGTGTATCACGTGAGATTGATGAATTGGGGAGCACGATGTCAAATTTTCCAGTACCTGCTAGCAAATAGGCTGCCATCATAAACTGCTCAGAATAATACCGATCGATCCATTCAGGTGGATAATCATAAGGTAGGAAAATATCGTGAACATGGCATAGGACTCCCGGCTTTAATGCTGGCAGAACTTCCAAGAAGAAAACCGTGACATCCGAATTGGTAAAACACCGATGTGACCCATCGAAGCAGAGAATGTCGTTTTCCTTTAAATCTGTACATATGGCGATATCAACGTCTTCTAAAGGCTGACGTATGACTTTATCACACAGTGTATCTATCTCAGAGCGAGGTTGTGGATCGATTGAAACGAGCCTGGTGCTCAATTTACTGTCAGCGATGGCCCGCCGCGCAAACTTCGTAGAGTTGCCAGAGCCGATCTCAAGGTAGGTCGCTGGCTTATACATGCATATGAAACAATATAGGGCGATGGCATCAAGTGACTCAAACCATTCATTGAACCAGAATGGTTCTCCTTTTTCATCTGGTTTATACATGCTTATGTTGCGAAACCGTGTGTCATACGTGAGAAATTCCCTTAACAAAGCTGCGTAGGTATCCCTATTCTTATTGATGATGTCATATAATGCGGTATGAGGCGGTTGGCCATAGCCATAGCGAGGCCGTTGAGGAGGTAAACGATCCACAAGAAGTGGGTATGCTTTACGCACCAGCAGGGAATAATTGATATCTAAAAAAGGGAACTTGCGTAGCAACTGATAGAGGATAAGCCTGATATTTAATCTCATACTCTCCTATGTGTCACGACCATATCAAAACCGCCCTTCATACACACTATTATAGAATATCTGTAGGGAATAGCAATATCACCTGGAAGCAAATATAAAAGTATGGTATCTACTCGGAGGGAAGTGTAGAAATCCGTGGTTGCTTTGAAATAAAAGCAAAAACAAGTATAATCAGCTTTGGGGTATTGATATAGCGCCATCTGCTGTCAAGCATATTATTGACAGGGCAGGTTTTGAACCTAAAATTCATGCCAGAGTCGAAGATGTGAATAGCGATGTAGGCTTCGAAGATGCGAAATTTGATACTATCGTTGCGCTCGCAGTGCTGGAGCGTATCTTCGATCTTTATCACTTTATGGCAGTATGTCACAGGCTGCTTCGCCCTGGAGGCGTCTTGGTCATTGAAGTTCCCAACGTTGCCTTCTTACCCAACAGGCTCAGGCTGCTTTTTGGTGTCGCACCCATGACCTCGGATGAAGGAGCGACGGGCTATGATGCCGGGCATTTGCATTATTTCACGAGGCGGTCGTTGCGGGAACTGGTTGAAAATGACGGATTCAAAGTAGTTAAGATGACTGCCTGTGGCATTTTTCCGAAATTGCGCAGAACTTGGGCTTCCCTGCTATGCGGAGATATTCTGATCATGGCGAAGAAACTGTAAAAATGGAACTCACTTTTCCTGAAAAAACAAGTGGACGGTTACAGTTTAAAAAGATAAAAGTGGCTGTCATCCAAAATATCGCATCCCCATATATGATACCTCTCTTCAGCCAGTTTGCGGCAGTGCCCGAAGTCGACCTGCAGGTCTATCTCATGGCCCTATCAGAGAAGAACCGGGAGTGGGTGACCAGGTTAGGCGGCGAATTTAAATATCAGGTAGTACCGGGATTAACTATTAATTTCTTTAAAAAGGATTTATTTGCCTTTCATATCAACCCCTCGATAGTGTGGGAATTAATTAAAAGCAATCCTGACATCGTATTTTCTTCAGGTTATTCGTCGCTGACCAATCAGTTGGCCTTTCTATACGCTAAGATATATAAAAAGCCTTTCATTGTGCGGTCTGAAAGTACCATCAATGAGCCGAATTTTCTTAGAACAATCTCACTGCCGCTGGTTAAGTTTATTGTCAGGCATTCTGATGCGCTGGTGGCCGGCGGTACCAGGTCCAGGGAATACCTGCTCAGTCTCGGTGCATGCCCGGACAGGATATTTACTGCTTATAGCACAGTTGATACGGATTCTTTTAAACGGCAAAGTGGCGAACTCAAGGCCCGGAAGGAGAAGCTGAAAGGAGAAATCGGGATAAGAAATAAGCAGGTGATAGTATATGTGGGACAACTTATCGAGCGTAAGGGACTTAAATACCTGATCAAAGCTTACGCTCAACTGAAACCGGAGTTTGACGTGGCTTTGCTCATCGTAGGTGGCGGCATACAGAAGGACGAGTTAGCAGAGCTATGTCAAAGGGATAATATCCAGGATGTTTTCTTCACCGGTTATATTCAACTGGATACCCTGGCAAGGTACTACGTTGCATCGGATATTTTCGTATTGCCTTCATACGAGGAAGCATGGGGACTGGTTTTGAATGAAGCGATGGCGTGTGGCTTGCCCGTCATCAGCACCACCAGGGTTGGCGCCGCCGCAGACCTGATTAAGGACGGGTTGAATGGATACGTGGTTGAAGACAGGAATACAGAGCAATTATGCCGGGCCCTGAGAAAAATTCTGTCAAATTTTGAGCTTATACAAAGTATGAGTAGTAAATCGCAACAAATTATTGATGAAAGCTTTAAGATTGAGCACGCTGTAGATGGGTTTATGGCCGCTGTAAACTTCGTTAGCAGAAATTCAATCACGATCGAAAAGTGACGGCCTTGCCGGCAGGTCAATCAGGTGAAAAACATATCATGGCCCGGGGCTCATGCAGAATCTTTTCCTTACCATTTCTGCACCATGAGTGCCCATA
>CAZUXO010000275.1:0-4789 GCA_964624325.1 uncultured Dehalococcoidales bacterium | reverse complement strand
TAACTTGCGCCCCAGTGAGGCGTAAAAGTGTCCTGGCGGGTCGACTCTTAAAAAATGGGTGCGCTTGGTGCTGGCTTTCACTGTAACGCTGGCCCCATCGTAGAGCTCTATACTAATGTGTCCATCGATACTCAGAGTGGCTGGGTTAGTGGTGGATAGCCTGAGATTGATTACGTTAGAGGGATGTAGTACCAGCGGGTAGTGCATGGAAATATGTGGCAGAATAGGCACCAGTAGTAAGTGTGTTGATTGGGGGTTGAGGATGGGGCCGCCTGCGGCCAGAGAGTAGCCAGTGCTACCGGTGGCGCTGGCTACCAAGGCACCATCGGCTTTATAGGTATCGACTTTGGCGCCATCTACACTGGCTGTAACCTCTATGATTCGGGCAATGGCACCTCGTGCCACTACCACATCGTTCAAAGCATGAAAACTGAGAGTTTCAGTTTTGCCGTGAACACTCTGGCACAGTTCAGCATCGAGCATGGCCCGTTCATCTATCCAGCCCTTGCCGGCCAGGAGAGCCAGCAGCCTTTCGCCGCCATCATCAGGGGGTATTTCGGTTAGGAATCCCAGCTGACCCAAGTTGACCCCTGTGATGGGGATGGGAGCCCCGTCGAGTATCTGTGCGACGCGCAATATTGTCCCATCTCCCCCTACAGTGAGGATCAGGTCTGTGCCGGGGAAATGGGGGCGCAATTCATCCTCGTCCCAAGCCGAACTCTGCCAGTGTTCAAGCCCCTCGGATTCGAGGATGGCAGCCAGCTTGCGCGTCAACTCCGGTGTGCGAGGGTTGAATGGGTGATAGGCGATGCCGACTTTCTTCATATTCGTGTTTGATTCTCCGTAAGTGGTGCCAAAGAGGCAGTTTAACAACCGTCTCTCAGGCTGTCAAGCGTGGGGTTAATGGCGGGCAGACAGGAACAGGATAGCAATGCCGGCGACGATGACAAGTGCTGCGCCCGAATACCATAACAACAAGACGTTGAACATCTTGAAGCTGCCGGCCAGTACGATTAGGCCTATTACTACCAAGGACCCCCCGAAAGCGCGTAAGCGGAGGCGTCGGTTGGTCTGGATGCGCGCTTCTTCCACCTCGGCGGCAGTTGGCCGCCTGACCCTGACTGGAGGAGGTGGTGGAGCTACATTCTTGCGAGTGGGCATGCCGCGGAAAACGAGCAGAATGACGCCGACAATAATAAGGATGACGATTATTTCCATTGGCCCCAGCTTCATTTAGACTCCGGATGGGTAATCATGTATAGCATAGCATAACAGCGGACTACGTTGAAAATCCGATTGTAGAACATGGGGTTTGCCATGTTAGAAAGGCGGTGTTTAGCAAACGTCAAGCGTTGGTAGGTTGTTCTTGTCTGTGGATGTACAGGTATGAGGCTACGAAGAAAATTACACCTATCGCGACGCAGGATATGGAAAAAATGAGCAGCGGGTTAGTCAGGCTATCGACGAACTGAACCAACCAGAGTTGAAGGGGCCCCGGCATTTCGTAAAGCGACAGTAACTGGCTATGTATCAAGGCGCGGGAAATAATGACGCCAACTGCCTCGGTGATACCATACGTTATGAATATTCCTCCGAGTATGCGGCAAAAAGCTTTAATATCCCTGTTGATGAGGATGACGATTAACAAGAGCAGGATTGTAAATGCCACTAACCCCCGGAAACCTTCCTGGTATATGGCAATTCCTCTCCTGGTTTCGGCCAGTTTGTGCTGGGCGTTATCCAACCCCTGCCCGATTTTAGTGGGCGGTTCCAATCCGATTTCGGATGAACTGAGGTCGATCGTTTCTGGTATCTGGGACACGGTTTGTGACCAGAACATGTCGACGGCCAGAGAAAGCTTGGCCTGAGACAGGTTGGCGAGGGAAGGGGGTGGGGAAGCCAGGATGGCGGATTTCAGAGTCGCGCCGATATTTGCAAGTATTGAACTGGTAGGAATATTCAGATCGAGGCTAGAATTATCATTCAGGACATAGTCGTAAAGCCCGGGAAGCAGCAACGTTAGCTGTTCCTTGAACCAGGGTTGGATAACAGCCACGATGTTGTCTGAATACAGTTTGAGGTCCACGTCAGTCCCCGCGATTTCGACTGATTCCATCGGCAGGTTTTCTAACAGCAGATCGCGTATGTAAATGCTGAGGTCAACATCCTTCAATATTGAGATAGGAAGTTGCGGGTCGAGCACGCTGGTTCTGAGGATATTGCGCAGATCGAGTGTCCCATCATGCAGCAGATAACTGTATATGTTAAAAATAGCCCTGTCGACGGCACTTTTGACTGCTGGGGAGTTGTGTATCACTGCGTTTTGTATGCTGGTAATTACTTCTGGATGGGCGGCCAGTTTCTCCTGTTTTTGTAGTTCAGGAAGGGCTTCTTCGTTGAATAGTGTCACAACGTCGAGCTTGTCTATCTGCCCGGTAATAAAGCCAGAGTTGAGCGCTGTGGCGTTGACTGTGACGGCTACCCCCATCACGGATAGGCAGAGCAAAAGCAAGATACCTAGCAACGCATTAGCCAGGACTTTTAGGACTTTCATATTTAGGGCTCGGCGTTTTGTTGAGCCCCATACTACATGTAACAGAAGCATGTGTCAATCACAACTCAACTACGTCACCTCCGTTTGGATTAGACGTAACACCTTGTTCTTTACCCCCGCATTGCGTCAAAAGTAACTGTTACCGAAAGACCCCCTTGACAAAGAAGTGTTAGACATGCTAAATTATTAGCAGTCTCAACAATAGATTGCTAATTATATGTTACGACCTCGTGAAGAAGTAATTCTTAGTTCCATCATCCGCCAGTATATTTCACGGGCGACACCCGTTTCTTCATCCAGTGTGCTGGGTGAATGTGGTTTAGACGTGAGTTCTGCCACGGTACGCAATGACGTAGCACGTCTTGAAGAAGAAGGGTATATCCATCGACCACACCATGCTGCGGGTTCCGTGCCCTCTGATAAGGGTTACCGTCACTATGTAGGTTCTCTTAAAGCGGTGGATCTCCCGTTAGAGGAACAGTTTCTCATAAATCACCTTTTCCACCAGGTAGAGGACAAACTGGAGGAGTGGCTTAACTTGGCTGTGACACTGCTGGCCCAGCAGGTCAAGAACGTAGCCGTGGTAACCACACCGTGTCCTGCCACCTCTAAATACAAGCATATGGAGCTGGTATCTATTCAACCCCAGCTGGTCTTAGTAGTGTTGGTCTTTCATGGAGCTAAAGTGCGGCAGCAGCTGGTGAATTTCGAAGAATCTATCGTGCAAGAGGCACTGACGCAGATGGCCAGCCGATTTAACAGGCTTTTCGCTGCACAGTCCACTGAACAGATTGCGTCAAAAATGGCAACTTTGTCACCGGCGGAAAATCGCGTAGCTGAGCACATACTTCAGATGATGCGGGATGAAGATGCTCAGAGCGGGCAGGGACTTCACCTCGAAGGTTGGCATTTCCTCATGAACCAACCTGAGTTCAACCACGGTTCACGTTTCGTTAATCTTATTAATCTGGCGGAACAGAAGAAGATTGGCGAGTTGATGCGGCCCGAAAACCCAGCCGAGGTCGGCGTGAGAGTTATAATTGGCACAGAAAACAAAGACCTCGCGATACAGGATTGCAGTCTCGTCATTAGCCGCTACGGACTACCAGAAGAGCCTTTAGGTAGTATCGCCGTGGTGGGACCTACACGCATGGAATACGAACGAACCATAGCCGTTATTAGTTATGTTTCTTCTCTTATAAGCTTGTTGGTGACCGAACTCTACGGAGTTAGACCCAGAGAGCACAGCCGTGAAAAGCGCAACTAATATATAGCAGGACGGAAATATGCCAGAAAATGAATTTGAAGACTTAGAGAATGGTAACGAAACTACAGATGATCCAGAGAGCATGCCTTATCCGGCTGACCTGGACGATCTCAAACAAGCTCTAGCCGATACTAAAGCCAAAGCTCGGGAATACCTGGAAGGTTGGCAGCGTGGGCAGGCGGATTTTGTCAACTACAAGAAACGTCTGGAGCAAGACAAGATCGATACTATTAAATATGCCAACACCGGACTTATCCTCAAGATATTACCGGTGCTTGATGATTTTGAACGGGCTATTGAAGCAGTGCCGCTTTCAATGGCAAAAGATTCGTGGGTTGGTGGCATCAACGGCATTGCTCGCAAGCTGGAAAATAGTCTTGAAGCCGTAGGCCTCAGCCATATCAAGGCTTGGGGTGAGGTTTTTGACCCGTCCTTACATGAGGCCGTTGGCAGTTCCCCCGGCAAGGAGGGGATAGTCGTGCGTGAGATGGAAAAGGGCTACAAACTTAACGAACGCGTACTGAGGCCAGCCAGGGTGGTAGTGGGTAACGGAGAAGGTGATTCAGCGCCTGAGCATTCCAAGGAATAATAATACAAACCAAAAAGGAGAGGAGAAATAAAAACATGGGAAAAGCAGTTGGAATCGATCTAGGGACAACCTTTAGTGAAATAGCCGTGATGCAGGGTGGCGAACCGGTGGTTATTCCATCAGCTGAAGGTGGCAATATCACCCCCTCGGTGGTTGCGGTCAGCAAGACTGGCGAAAGACTGGTAGGCCAGGTAGCACGTCGTCAGTCTATCGTCAATTCTGAGAACACCATTTATCTTATCAAGCGTTTTATGGGGCGCAAATGGGGCGAACCAGCCGGGCGTGAACTCTCGATTGAAGACGATGCCAAGCGCAAGCCATATAAAGTGACACGGGGTCCCGGTAACGAAGTCAGGAGATCGGAAGAGCGTCGTGTAGG
>CAZUXO010000274.1:0-2691 GCA_964624325.1 uncultured Dehalococcoidales bacterium | reverse complement strand
GCCTGCGGCAAGGATAAACCGGCGAACGAACCCCCTCCCAGGAGCTTGGCGGACGTCAGCGAGGTAGAAATAGATTCCGCCATTTCCGACTTGCTCAAACAGCTTAATCTGCGCGCCTATTCTCAGGTAGGCGCAACGGAGCTGCGGACGGCCATCAAAAACGAGTGGCTCAAGGCGCGGGAAGCCCGGAAAAGCACGGGCTGACGGGTAACCTGGGTGCCAGTCGCTTCAACCCGCTTCCCGATTATGTCGGAACTCAAGGCGAATATTAATAAGGTTTCACTCTCACTGTCATCTATCCCATCAAGGGAGAGATGAACCTCCGTGAACGACATCTGAATAGGAAATAGTTTACAGATATATTGAAACCTGCCTCTAGCAGGTGTAATATGAGGCAAATATTTGTACCAATAATTTCTCTGCTTGATGCCTAGAACATACAAAACTCTGGTTACGATTATTGTAACCCTGTTAGGCGTGGCAGGATGTGCTAACGGGGGTGCTTCGGCAACTTTTACCCAATTAGTAACATCAAACGTAAGCAGCGTAGCAACTTCGACAATACAAGAAACAGAAACAAAGACTGTCTTTGTGACACTCATGCAGCCCCCGATAACTGTTGTAAAAACAATTACTCAACCACCGGTTATAGTGGTGCAGACGACAACACCAACTGGCACTGGCACTTCGCCGCCAAGCACATTTACTCAAACAGGCACATGGACGCTATCTGGTTCGATATATTTTTTAGGTTCAAAAAATTCGGGATCTAGTGCCTCGAATTATGCTAGGTCGCTCGGTTTTTCTGGTGGTAATCTTAGCGGTTCGATGTCCTACGTTTACAACAAGCTCGGGGTTTACTGGGACGACATATCAAGCAGCAATACCTTTATTTTATTTAATGCATCAGCAGAAGATCCTAGCATATTAAGGGATTGGCCCAGTGCTTATTCTGCAGTGTTTCCCTTCACCGACCTAGAGTTGGCTAATATCAGCAGCCTTCCATTCGCTCTTCTTAAACAGCAGCCAGGTGGCCCAATAAGAGCCATAATCATCTCTAACAAACCCGAGGATTTCCTGACATTCGTCACCGCTATGAAGAACGCGCTGGTCCCCGTAGGGGTACCATGGACACTCGAGAACGGGCAGATAGTAGCCTGTAAGATGGGTGGTGGATGGTATAAGGCCCCTAATGAGCTATCCGATGTCAACTTCCGAGTGTTTTATCCCGACGGTCGTGGAGACGATGCGGCAAAAATGCTTAACTGGGTTGATCGGGTGGCTTCAATTCTAAAGAAGTCGTTCCCGGATTTTTTGGATGTGATTGGCCAACGCATTATTGTCCAGCTTAATGAAACGGGCGATCCGGGTCAGGCTTCTGCAGACGTTGAACGCCCTTCTATCAACTTTGTGACGCCATCGGTGGCGATTGCACAAAGCAGTTACTATGATGCCGATTACTACCTGGGTAATATCGCACACGAAATTGGGCATATTATGCAGGATAGATACCGCAAACGTACAGGTGGATATCAGGCAACAGATTGCCCTCAGTGGTTCAGGGAAGGATTCGGCGAATATCTGAGATTGCTCACCACTGGTGCCCAGAGTTTTGACCAGAAATTAGGAGTACGTTACGCTTCGCAAAAGCCTCTGATCATTGCTAATGGATAGGCGGGAATCACGGATATATACGGTGGGGGTGCTTGGGTTCTGCGTTTCATGGACAGTAAATTCGGTCTAACTACCATCAGGGCAATTGTCACCGAAAGCAAACAACCAGATTTTTGGTCTGCCGTAACTGAACAGACGAAGCTTTCATTGACCGAGTTTGACACGCAACTCAGGGAATGGCTCAAAGGTTGAGGTGGCCCTTCCCACCAAAATACTGCTCGCCCACACTTTAAAGGCAATAGCATGGTAGTGTCTCGCGGGAGCTGGAATGGTGAGCGATGGGTTGATTCTTCCGGAGATTGCTACGTCGTCCCGATTACATTTTTGGGAATAAGGCATATGTATCGGGACTCCTCGCAAAGACAGTGAGGAGACTGCCAGTCGTGCCAGATCCTGAGTCCGCCTGGGCGGACTCAGGATGAAAGACCTTTTGTGCCGGACTCACTGGAATAGCTCCCTCTCCTCCGTGCTATAATATGCGCAAAATAACGCAAGGAGGGAAAAATGGCGTTCTGCGCAAATTGTGGAGTCAAAGTCGGAGAAACCGACAAGTTCTGCGAGTCCTGCGGTACACCCCGGGTACCGGGCGCGCCCGCCGGCCAGGTGCCGCCTCCCCCGCCTCCGGTTTATCAAGCACCGCCCCCTCAGGCTCAGATGCCCCAGCCTGTGTACAGCCCGCCTCCCGGCTACCAGCAGCCCGGAATGCAGCAGCCGATGGGCAACCCAGGAGCGAATGCCGGAGATTCATCTACCGGATTGAAGGCTAACATTGCCGGATTGCTGTGCTACCTTGGATGGTGGGTAACAGGGATTATTTTCCTCGTGATAGAAAAGAAAAGTCAATTCGTTAAATTCCATGCCGCACAATCTCTGGTAGCGCTAGGGGCTATCAACATATTGGCGGTCATTCTCAACTTCCTTCCTTTTGTCTGGTGGTTGGGCTCAATAGTGGGCTTCCTGGGTGTTGTGTTGATGTTTGTACTGATGTATAAAGCCTACCAGGGAGAAATGTATAAG
>CAZUXO010000273.1:0-5944 GCA_964624325.1 uncultured Dehalococcoidales bacterium | reverse complement strand
TATTCCAACTTTGTAGAACGCTTATCCTGGGAGATTCCTAGCACTTGCCCCGGTTTTTCCCCTCTATACACCAGAGTTAACCATGTATGTGAATATTCGTCGGCTTTAACAGTAGTCTCTCCCAATGTAAAACCATCAGGCAGTTTCGTCGGCAAAAAAAGCTGACCTAATCGTGACTTAATTGAGGCTAGATCAAGATTGCTCTGTCTATCAATGTGATAATTTTCTGCGTCTTTCTGGATGGTGCTTGCATCAGTGGGGAAAGGGAAGGTATCAGTGGACGAAACATTTATACGGTTAGCGTTTCCAATCGCTTTTGCGATCGCCGGTGCAGCAATAGAAGCTCCAAACAGGCAAACGATCAGCATTCCCATAAGGACCATCTGCCATGCAGGTTTGGGTGTAACCAATATGTGACGTATATTAGAGGTAAGACTTTCACTCCTGAGTCTGAACCAACCCGGTTGGTTGAACTTCGTGGTGCTGGCGAAACCAAGCAAGGCATGGCGCAAATGCTTGCGAAATCCTGCAGGCTCTATATCAGCGAATCGGGCATTTGATAATTTTTCAATTAGATCTTTCTCTTCCATTATTTTGCCTCCTGAATATGTAGATAAAACCGCGCTCTGGTCAAAAGGTTGCATTCGTATCTTCCATGAGCACGCGTAACCTCTCCAATCCACGATGAAGCAAGGACTTGATTGTTCCCTCACGCTTGCCGAGTATGGCGGCTATCTGGTTGATCTGCTTTTTCTCGAAGAAGCGTAGAGTGATTACTTCCTGGTACTTCTGCGTTAGCTTGGTGATACTCTTATGAAGGGTCAACAAGTCGGACTCCTGCTGGAGTCTGGCTTCGGCCTCTTCCGCTCCGGTTTCGACTGAAGCATCGAACAGGGAGAGAGAGTGCTTCATTTCGTCGGTAAGCACCCTGTTATGTCCATTGTGGGTGTAGAAATTAGCAATTTCGTGGATGGCGATGCGGTATAACCAGTCGGAAAAGGGAATTCCTCGCCACTGGAAACCTTTGATGCTCCGTAGTGCTTTGAAAAAGACCTCTGCGGTTACGTCCTGCGCCACTGGAATGCTGGCGGTTCGGCGCAATATATAGCCGAATATCTGGCTGAAATATTCATCATAAAGAATGCCAAAGGCCTGAGGGTCGGTCTTAGCCCGTTCAACAAGTTCCCGTTCGCCTTCTAATTCCATAAAGCTATTATATAACCGCCGAAAGGCGAAATGGTTGCATTTCGAGGGAACTTAACAAAAAGGATTCCTTTGCTACTAGTTATTTCCCAAATCTTTGAGGCGGCCTGAACGTTTCAGTTGATATCTCGAGACTTGCATTTCTTACCATCCATCTGAATTGTAAAAGTCAACGAAATATCTTAACCCTAGATTAGCAACGACTCATTGGAAAAGATACGATACAGTCAGAACGTAGTACAATGAGCAAAATTTGTTGTTTTCGATCGCCAAAGTGGAACGTTTTGTGTCGTAATCGCGTCTTATTATAAGAAGGATGTTCCAAATGGTCATATCTACCTTTTCAGAAGAAGACGTAGTCCGCAGATGCCGACTGGGTGATGAAAAGGCTTTTCGAAGCCTGATCGAACACTTTGAGACCATTTTGTTTGGGACTGCTTTGCTGATAGCTCATGACCGGCAGATAGCAGAAGAAGCTGTTCAGGAAGCTACGGTAAAAATTTGGCATAATATCGGTTCGCTTCGGAATGACGCCAGCGTCAAGGCGTGGTTGATGAAAATTGTTGTTAACGAGGTGAAAAACCAATTCCGGCACAAGAAGATAGTCACGGTATCGTTGGAGCAAGCCCCTGAGACCAACGGAGATTGTGACATTGACGAAATATTGATGCGAAACGAAAGCCATAACTTATTGAGTCGGGCCCTCTCGATGCTACCTCCAAATCAAAAAGAGGTGCTGACGCTACGCTATTTCGCAGAGTTAACAGTTTCTGAAATTGCCGCGGTCACGTCCACGCGACAGGGGACAGTTAAGTCCCGAATCAGCCGGGGATTGAACCGTATGAATCAGATTATGCAAGGGGAACACTTTGGAGGGAGGAGGAATCAGCATGTCTAACGAACATTTAGAACAAGAATTGCGCAAATACTTACTTGATAAGGTTCTTCGAGAAGAACCCTCCCGCAAATGGTGGAATGATGCGCTATCGAAGGCGATTGTCCTTAATAAGCTTTCCAATCTACATTCTCCCTCTAGACTCAGCCGTTTTAATACCAGCTTGGTAAATATGTTGAGAAGTCGGTCAGTCTGGCAATTTTCCTTGGTATTATTAATTGTAATCACTTTGGTTGCAATGTTGCCGTTGGTACCCGACTATGATCGGAAAATATTTGCGGCAGGAATCGCTCTAGAAAACTCGCAGGTTCAAGCAGTGCTCAGTGGCGAAACACCGTTAAAAGTTGGTGTGATACAAAACGTCGATACCTCAGGCACTTCGCGGGTTGTTATGACTTTGCCTCCCGATAAGGTCGTCATAGCCGATGTTAATGTGAAGCAGGAAATTGTCACACAAGTTGTAACGCAAACGGCGGCGGGAATCACTCAACAAAAAGTATTGGAAATCGCAAGAAACGACCCCAGAGTTCAGGTAAAATTGAATGATGGTTTCAACCTTTATTTTAACGATTCAGAGAAGCTCATGTTTTCCATGGTGCCGGATGCACAGAACAAGGCGTTTCTGTTAGGTCTTGGTATAAACAATCCAGAGGATCTCATCGGTTTCTCAGGATCGGTAAACCTGAAGAAGAGTGACCTGGGTTCCGAGGTGTTTCTTGCATGGGTTAACGTGAGCATAGGCAGGGTGGTTGGTTTCGGAAAATCCCGGTCCGAACTCCCCACCCACACTGGCAAGCCTATAATCACTATGTCTACCCAAAATATCATGCAAGGGCAGGCTAACTATCTGTCAATCTACGGAGACGGGTATGTAATTTTCGAGACAGAGATAAATCTGCGACTATCAGTCGCATTGGGCGCGCCACTACGCACCTGGAATACCGGGATGTTACTTAGCGGTGATATGAAGGTTCTCATGGATTATATTCGGAGCAGTGGTTTTATAAATATGCCAGCGAATAACAACTTTGCTACAACGCCAGAAGGTCAGGCTGTTAACGGTGACAACTTTGTGACGGTTGTAGTAGACTCGGGAGACCTTCAGAAGACGGTGGATGCCGTAGCCTATCTTGCTTACGCTGACATGCCTTACCCATTAAGCGAACTCTACACTCGACTCTGGAATATTGCTCAAAGCACAAGTCTTGTCGGTACCGAGGTTATCACCGACATCTCCCTGGCTGACTTTTCAACATCCCTTGAGGCAAAGATCACTGCCAACGATACAACAGCCGATAGCTTTTTTGGCTCCACCGTATCGCTAGTGGGGGATACCATGGTAGTGGGCGCTAGCAACAACGATAATAAAAAGGGAGCGGCCTATGTTTATGTGCGTAGCGGAACCAACTGGAGCCTTCAAGCCAAGCTTACAGCTAGCGATGCGGTAGCATTCAGCTGGTTCGGCGCTTCAATCTCTCAAGATGGCAACACTCTTGTGATAGGATCTCCTGGCAGCCCCACTGGCGGGGCAGTATATGTGTTTATTCGCACCGGCTCAACATGGAGTCAGCAAGCCAAACTGACGGGCAATGATAACAGACTTGGCAGTGTTTTCGGTGAAGCAGTATCGATAAACGGTGACACAATTTTGGTGGGCGACCAATTGGGTAACGACCAGACAGGCACCCGCAATGGATGCGCCTATGTCTTTGTACGCAATGGTACTTCCTGGAACCAGCAAGCCAAGCTCACTGTCGTAGAGGCTGTTAGCCCGATGGACCACTTCGGTCTCGCCCGCTTCGGAGAAGCTGTCAGTGTTAGCGGTGACACAGCGATAATAGGCACACCAGGAAGTGATATAGGGGGTCCTAACTTTGGCGCGGCTTATGTCTTTGTACGTAACGGCGGCGCCTGGAACCAGCAAACTAGGTTGATAGCGAACGATTCCATCATAGATACAGGCCTCGGCATTTCGGTCTCTCAAATCGGCGATACTGTCGTTATAGGGGCTGCCTATCAAAACTCAAGTGGTGGTGCGGCTTACATCTTTTCCCGCGACGGGAATACATGGAGCCAGCAATCAAGGCTTACGGCTAGCGACGGTGTAGTAGGTGATTTTTTCGGTGGTTCAGTGTCTTTCAGTGGTGACACAATAGTGGTGGGAGCGGGTAGTAAGAATAGCTCTCTGGGGGCAGCGTACGTTTTCACTCGCAACGACATGGCTTGGATCCAGCAGGCCAGGCTAACAGCTAGCGATGGCGTGGCAGGTGATCATTTTGGTAATTCGGTATCAGTAAGCGGAGATACTGTGGTGATCGGAGCTGGCCCTGACAACTTAGGTGGTGCTCAAAAGGACGGGAAGAACGGTGCAGGAGCCTATGTTTATAGGAACATTATATCCCCTTCCGTCAGAGGTTTCGCGGCTACTACGGTCACAACAACCTCGGCCAGCCTTAACGGCAGTCTTTCTTCACTCGGCACGGTCACAGTGGTCAACGTTTTTTTTGATTACGGAACCACAACAGCCTATGGCAGCACCACCGCTACCCAAGCCATGACAACCGGGGGTAACTTCAACGCCAACATCACAGGACTACTTCCCGGTACAACCTATCACTTCCAGGCTAAGGCCGGCGGAGGAACATCCGGTACGGCTAGTGGCCCTGACCTGGCTTTTACAACTGGCACGACGCCCCCTTCCATCCGTACCTCACCTGCAAGCAATGTCAACCAAGACTCAGCAATTCTCAGTGGTAGGATTATCTCACTTGGCACCGCCACATCAGTCAACATATTCTTTGAGTATGGTACGACCACAGCCTATGGCAGCACCACTTCCAGCGAAGTTTTTTCAGGTTTTGGAGCTTTCAGCGCCGACATCAATGGGTTGCTCCCCGATACGACCTATCACTTCCGAGCCAGGGCAGGTGATACCATCGGCCAGGATATGAATATAACCACGAGTAAAGTTGGAATCTCGAATTTTGCATATGCCCTCTTGGCTGGTGCCGCGTTAATTGCCCTTGTTGCTGCTGTAGTGTTCATATATAAAGGAAAAAGGCTGACAGTAAAGGCCACTGAAAAATAGCTAAAACCAAAAGTGCTTTCACTGTTTCAATTTAAGTGGATTGGTTTCGGTTTCAGATGGATGGACTTGAGCCCAAATCAACAACAATCTAGACATTGAGTAACGGTAGCGCTGGGGTTAATAAGGTTCATAAAAGGAGAGAATGGCAAACATCCTGGTATTGCCATAATAGGTGATGAGTTGTACGCATCGCTTGACAGATATCCATATGTTTGCATGCTAGTTGTATAATTATGAATGTCAGGCAATGGGGATGTAACCCACGACAGCAGCGACACCGTGAGGGTAATGCATGAAGAAGGATGCTGCCCTAATCGTATTATTGAGCCTGCTTTTGTTAGCTGTTAGCTCGATAGTTAGTTGCACGAACACAGAGAAATCGGTTACCTTACCCACAACCACTGTTGATAACCGTCCAACTGTTCTCATTCCCATTCCCGTTGGAACCGTTCCAGTTCAATCTTCTCTACAATGGGTTCCTGTTGTTGGCGCAACTGGTTATGAACTATGGATAGATACGAATTCTAACTTTAGCTCTCCGAAAAAATACGCTGGCATCGTTGCAAGTATATTTACACCCGATGCATTGACACTCGATACGGTCTACCATTGGCAAGTCAGAGCCATTACACCATCGGGCCCCAGTGGTTGGAGTCGTATAATGTCATTCAGACCTGCCCTGCTTCCTTCGCCTTGATAATAGACTTGTGCGCGTACGCATGAAATGGCAGAATACGGCAACGTCAGTGCAGAGCTCA
>CAZUXO010000272.1:0-6018 GCA_964624325.1 uncultured Dehalococcoidales bacterium | reverse complement strand
GTCGTCCCTCGTCAGTGAGCTGAAAGCCGAGCGCTGAAAGCTGAAAGCTGATCGCTCCCGCTGTTGTCACGTCCGAGGCCATGATGGATGACCGAAGCATCTGGAGTAGGGTTTCCCTCCCTTTGGCGAAAGGGAGGTTAGGAGGGATTTCTCCCTTATCCTGAGCGCAGCGAAGGATCTGGCTCGAACTGGCAGCCACCCATTGTCATTCCGGCGAAAGCGGGAATTTAGAGGTATCTTTGCGGAACGGTGACTCTCCCTTTGGCGAAAGGGAGTTGGAGGGATTTTCCCAATTATCCTTACGCTGAAAGCTGATTGCTGAGAGCCGATAGCCGTCAAGCGTGGCAATCTCGTGCTTCAGTACAGGAAGCTAACAACAAACAAAAGAGGGAGCGCTGATATCAGCGCTCCCTCTTTTGTAATAGCGTTGAATTCTAGTAAGACTGGTAAGCCATCCTGCGACCGAACCACAGGCCGAGGATGAGAGCTACAACAATGCCCAAGCCGTACCATACGTGGATAATCCAGCTGGGCCAGATGAAACCAATAGTGAAGGTGTTGGCCGTAGACCAGCCGCTTACATTGCCGGCTGCGTCGGTAGCCCTGACACGCCAATAGTAAGGTACCTTGACCCCGGCGCTTTTGAGCTTTTCGGCATCAGTCATCTTATAGGCTACGCCTGCCATGTCCTTCTTTTCGAGAATAAGAGTGGTAAAAGCCGAGTCCTGACTTATCTGAAAAGTATAGGTGACGCCACTGGGATCAGTGACGGCGCCCCAGCTGAAGGGTACCGGCTGCTTGGGCTTGAATTTGTCGAGAGGGGTCAGCAGCGCCGGTGCTGCAGGCGGGGTGGAATCCATAAAGAAGGAAAACTCCCTGGTGGTGGCGTTGTCGGTAGCCTTAATGGTGTGATTGCCAGCCACTCCGGCTGGCACTTTGAAGGTGGCAGTGAAAGACCCGCCCACGTCGCTAGTGACGGTGGCGACAGTAACGGGTGCACTCTCGAAGGTAACGACAATGTCAGAGGCGGATTTGAAACCTGTGCCGCTGACGGTGAGCTCCATACCCACATAACCCGGGTCTGTCTTGGTGGTGGCCTTGCTGACAGTGGCTTTAGCGGTGGTGGTAAAAGTGGCCGTGGACGTATTGCCGGTGACATTGGGACCATCGCCGACTTTAATAGTGATAGCGCCAGCTGCCGTGGCCGGTACAGTGAACAGGGCGGCGAAACTGCCGGTGCTATCGGTCCCGGTGGAACCCTGACTGAAGGTAAGCGTAAGCGCCAGAGTGCCGTAATTCGCGGTGATGGGCTTGTTGATGGCAAAGCCGGTGCCGGTAACGGTAACCACGTCTCCGGCGACACCCGTGGCGGTAGTAAGAATGATTTTTTGAGTTACTGCCAGCGTGGCCTGGGCCGAGCCGCCGCTGCTGTCGGCAGCCTGGACCGTCCAGCTGCCGTTAGAAACATTGATCACGCTGAAGGTGGCGCTGCCGCTGCCGTTGGCGTCTATGGCAACGGTGGGGGGTGTGGTAGTGAGGCTATAAGCGGAAGTGCTCCCCGACAAAAGCTGCACGGTAGTGACGTTGCTGCTGGCGGTAAAGCCGGAGAAGGTAATGGTGATGCTATCGCCGTAAGCGCCGGTAGCGGGGGTGAGCACTATCTTGGGTTTGGCGGTGAAAGTGGCGCTGGCCGAACTGCCCTGGGTATCCTGCGCCTTGACGGTGTGAGTGCCACCTGCGCTGGGCGGTGAAGCGAAGGTGGCACTGATGGTGCCGGTGGCGGAGGAGGTCACTGTGGCGGGAGTGGTGGTAATAGCCACAGCATCCCAGAAAATGTTGACGCCGAGAGACGGCGCAAAGCCGCTGCCGGTTACAGTGACCTGGGTGCCCACGGTGCCGTTGCCGGGCGTGATGCTCATCGTTGGCAGCACGGTGACGTTGGCAGTAGCGGAGTGGGTTAATTGGTCGGTGACCTTAATCTTGTAGGTTCCACCGGCGATACCGGGTATGGCGAAAGAAATAGGATTGGGAGGCGAAGTATTGCTGCCAAAAGCACCTGACGAGTCGGCCGCAGGGCTGGCGGGTATAGTGGTGAGGGGGGTTGTTGAATACAGGCCGCTGCCGGGTGCTGTTTCAATCTGAACGGTCAGGTTCTGCAAGGCAGAAAAGCCGTTACCGCTGATGATGACATTACTGCCGACCAAGCCGGAGCTGGTGGAGAGGGTTATCTTGGGGCCGATGGCGAAGGTGGGGGGAGTGGCGTCGTAGCCACCTCCGTCTGTAGCCTGTATGGTGCGCACGCCGCTGGCGACGGTGGGCATGATGAAGGCGGCGGTAAAGCCGCCGGTGGTATTGGTGATGACGGCAGGCGAAACGGTTACAGGCGCCCCATCCACCGAGATGGTCACGTTAGCGGAGGGGGCAAAACCGGTGCCGGTCAGCGAGATGGCATCGCCCACGCCGCCAGAGGCGGGAGACGGAGATGAGATAACCAGATTGGAAGCGACGGAGAACGTTTGAGGCTGGGTGCCTGTCAGCGAGGCGGTAATGGTGTGAGGACCGCGGGCGGCCGCCGGGATGATAAAAGTCCCGCTGAGGGTGCTCGGTGAGCCCGAAGCCGTTGCCGAAGTTAAAAATGCGCTGTCCCAGTAAAACGTTGTCGCCGCTGTGGTGCTGAAGCCGCTGCCGGTTATGGTTACAGAGTCTCCCACAAGACCGCTGAAGGCGGATAAAGAAAAGCTGCTGGACGCAACTATGGTGAATAAAATAGGAGTAGAATTATCGCTACCCGTTGATGCTGTGATTTGGTAACTCCCCGGCGCGAGAGCCGGTACAGTAATTATCGCAGTAAAAGTTCCGCCAGAGATGGTCGGAACAGCGAACCCGGTTGTATCAAAATACACGACTCCGCTGGAAGCGCTGAACCCCGACCCTTGTACGATGACAGTAGAACCCGGTGTGCCGCTGGGGGTTGACGGGCTGAGCAGTGTCAGGGTTCCGACAGCCGCAGCCACCGGCGTAAAGGATACGCTAGCCGCCAGAAGCCCCAATATACATGCCACTGAAAATATTCTTGAAAATCTTTTAAACCTCACCAATTACCTCCCTTTTCTTCTAAATATTACAAACTCAATCAGCTAAGCTGAAGCTATGCTGCAAAAACCCAAACTCTCGCTTTTGGACTCTTAACAGAAGAGTAGCTGTTTGCCTCGTCTTTTGTCAAGTGAAAAACGCCAACAGTGAAAAACGCCAAAAACGACAAATTGTCAACGCCATGATTGATCAGAGAACTGGAATTTTACACCATGTCCTAGGGCGGAGGCCGTAGGCTGATTCAGCAATCCCGGCCCCCAAGGTGATAGTCGACAGCCTTCATATAAATTGACTACTGCCGTGTCCAGGGCTAGAATAGCCGCATTATGGCCTTTAGACGGGCATTATCGGGCGTTCTGATTTGTGCTTATTTTCTTATTTACCCAATGTCCCCCGTAACTTTTCACGCTGCCGGGGTACTGGCATGGACGACTCTTTCGACATCGAATTTTGCCTCTGAAACAATACTCGACTTGGCCGTTTCTCCGGCTTACGCAACTGACAAAACTCTATTCGTCCTGACCTTTAAAACAGGCACTAACCTCTGGAGAACTCAGGACGGGGCGCAGTCCTGGCAGAAAGTGTTCACCGGCTCAGGCAGCCAGATACTGGACTATGTAGGATTGTCACCGGATTACGGCAAATCAGCGCGAGTGGTGTATCTGCTGAGCAGCGGAGATAGCGGTACGATGATCTGGTATTCTGCAGATGCTGGTTCAAACTGGGTTGTGAGACCCGCGCCTGAGGGCACAGGTGCTCCCAATCCTTTCATCGTGGCATCAGATAGCAGTCTATTCTTGTCGGGATTCGATGCTCTTAACAATCGGGCGTTCATCCGCTATTCCGCTGATGGGGGGCTCACTTATGCTGTAAGGACTTTGACGGGGAATGTGCCTGTATATTCCATGCTGCTGTCACCTGTTTATATTCAAGACCGCACTATATTGCTGGGAAACACGGACGGGGGTGTATGGTGGTCGGAAAATGGGGGGACGTCATTCCTTCCGGTTACGGGAACCGGCTTGACAGGCAGTATAAGCGTGGCTTTCGCCCTCTCTTTTAACACCAGTCGCATCATTATTGCTGCCAGCAGTAGTGCTGACGGCGGTATATATCGCACGTCAGCAGGAGCAAATCAGCCATGGCAGAGACTGGATGCTGCGGTTTCCTGCGGCGGGATGCTGGGAGGGCTGGTGACTTCATCCAGCGGTGCGTTGTATGTCAGCAGTTTCCGGCGTGTTATCACAGCAACCTCGCAGGGTGGTCTAGTGCGTTACCTTGACCCGATTGCGCCTTTTCTTTGCGAGAGAGTAATAAACGGGTTGAATGATGGGGTGGTTCTTTTAGAGGGTGTTCTTGAGTGTGTGGGCAATCAGCTATGGACTGTCGATAGCGCAGCTAACCGGCTGCTGACTTTTGAGGACAACCTCAGCCAGCCTGTAAAACTGTTTACGCCGGCTAACAACGCTTTGGGTGTTGGGAATGCTTCAACAAATTCAGTGAGTGGGGTATTGCTCAACTGGCAGCCATCCGAAGGGGCCTTGCTCTATCAATGGCAGCTAAGTGTGGGGAGCGACTTTTCAGTCATTCCAAACGGATTTACCGGGACCAGTTCGGGCACCGGTGTTAACGCCCCTTTTCTGGTTCCTTCCAGCATGTATTTCTGGCGCGTGCGCGTGGCGGCACCGTTTTATAGTCCATGGTCCGCCGTTTGGTCTTTTACGACTCCCTCGCGGCCTGTAGTGTTAGGGGTCCCGCTACTGGTCAGTCCGCTGACGGCGAATATTGAGCTGAAGCCAATGTTTTATTGGAACGCGGTACCCGGAGCGGGAAGCTATGAATTGGTAGTATCTAAAGCATCAAGTTATTCGAACCCGGTGATAGCCAAAACCGGCATTTCAGGGCTGGTTGGAAACTCCTGGCAGTCCGATATTGATCTGATTTATGACACGAAATATTACTGGCGGGTAAGAGCTATGGCGCTAACGAGTACGGGAGCATGGAGTTCAGCGGGTATATTTATTACACAGACCCCGGTCAATACCGATACCGTTTTGCCTGCGAGCACTATCTCAAATACCGTTCTTTTAACAACAGTCGCATTGCCCAGTTCTAACCCTCCCACAAGCGCTTCGAAGCCGCCCGTGGCATCGACGACTTCTGCACTGATCACCAGTTTTTCGATGACTCCTCCAGGATTACCTCCGGCACCGGTGCCAGTGATTGTTGAGACCGTAACTATAACTATCTCTGAGCCTCCGTTGACGATGGTTACCCTGCCTATAACTGACGAATTATTGATAGTTCCGCAAATTCCGGCCGAAACTCCTGACTGGGTCTATTACTTTCTTGTTGGGGGAGGGGCAGGTGTGGTCTTGCTGTCAGCAATCATAGTAGCGGCAAGGAGTCGCAATAAGCGTTTATTGTAGCTGCCTGCTGGCGGCCTGGAATCATACGGGAGGCGTTGTAGTATGAAAGAGGGCTGCTTTGAGCCGTGGAGCATCGGTTGGGTATTGCCGTGCGGATATTTAACCCCAGTTGCCATCCTGGGGCGTTGTTACCAAAATTGCTTGGCACGTGATTGTTGGGACCATTTTGAGGACAGTGAAGGATCCGGTACGAATAAGCACTCAGCAGTCAGCCGGAGCTTTTGGTTTGTCATTGCGGGCCACGTAATGGCTGTGGCAATCCCGTCCTTCGCGTTGCCATACCGAAAGCTGAAAGCCGACCGCTGACAGCTGAAGGCTCTCATCTTTGTCATTCCGGCGAACGCCGGAATCCAGCGCTGGACTCTCCCTTTGGCGAAAGGGAGTTGGAGGGATTTTCCCTCCGTCGTTGCGAGCGAAGCGCGGCAATCTCGTCTCTGGTCGGTTGTCGTTGCGAAGCTGCCCAGTGCCTATGGTAATTTCGTCCACTATTTCGTTT
>CAZUXO010000271.1:0-2904 GCA_964624325.1 uncultured Dehalococcoidales bacterium | reverse complement strand
ATTAACTCAGTTTTTTCTTGTGTCCTCTCAGCAGTAATCTCGGCGTCATTTTTCTTTTTTTTTTTTTTTTTTTATGGCTCCCGCCCCCCCCGTGTCCTACACGGCTCTGAACACTCTTTCCCTACACGACGCTCTTCCGATCTTACCGGAGGCGGCGCATAAGCTTGTTGAGGAGGTTGATAGGCCTGGGGAGGAGGCTGATACACCGGCGGTGGTTGATAAGCAGCCTGAGGGGGTGCCTGATAGGTTGGGGGAGGCTGGTACACCGGCGGAGGCTGATATGCAGGAGGAGTCGCTGCCCCCCCTACCGCAGTTCCGCAAGCTTCACAAAAACGGGCGTTATCCGCCAAACTACGGCCGCAACTTATGCAAAAGCGTGGAGACATTCTTCACCTCACTGGCTGATTTTATTCCGGTCCACCCATTATGGCATATCAGAATGACGGGTTCAATGGTATTTTTGACAATACCGGATGAAAATCATGATAATGCGACCAAATGCCAAAAGTGAATAAATACCACAAGCAGGCGACAATCAATTTGAACCAGTGTCAGTTTTCAGGTTGACTGACTGCCCAGCGGATAGGAAAAGGTAACCATTCTCGACTTTCTGCGTTATAATGGGTGAGCAAATTCAATGACTGCGAGGCAAATTATGAAAAAGAGACTATCTGCGATGATAGCGGTCACAATAAGCCTGGTGCTGGTAGCCTGCTCCAACCCGGTAGCGGCTGACGTTCTAAAGTCGAAAAAGGCGCGGGACATGTCTCCCTCTCCTGCTGACCTGCCTGCCCTGGCGCAGGGGAACAGCGCGTTTGCCATGGACCTTTATCAGTCTCTCAAAACCCAGAACGACGGCAATATGTTTTATTCTCCCTACAGCCTGTCGCTGGCGCTGGCCATGGCTCATGCCGGTGCGCGCGGCGATACGGCCAAAGAAATGGCAAATACACTGCACTTCAATCTGTCACAGGATGCACTTGACACCGCTTTCAATTATCTGGCGCTCGAGATGGACAGCCGCACCCGGAATACTTCCACTGCGAATACTGTCAGTGACGGTGCCTTTCACCTGAATGTGGTAAACGATGCGTGGGGACAGAAGAATTTTCAGTTCCTGACCACTTACCTGGACACCCTGGCGGTTAACTACGACGCAGGACTCAGGATACTCGATTTCATCAAGGACGCCGAAGGCGCGCGGCAGACCATCAACCAGTATATCAGCGACCAGACGCAGGGCAAGATAAAGGACCTCATACCGCAGGGTGCCGTGAACGACCTGGCGCGTCTCGTGCTGACTAACGCTATCTATTTCAAGGCTGGTTGGCAGTCTCCCTTTGCAAAAGAAGCCACCAATAACGGCACATTTAAGCTTTTGAACGGAAGCCAGGTGAACGTTTCCATGATGCACCAGATGCACTTCTTCAACTACGCTCAGGGGACTGGATACCAGGTTGCCGAAATACCCTACGATAACGGTCAGTTATCGATGGTAGTGTTAATACCCGATGAAGGACAATTCAAGATGTTTCAGGATGGACTCAATTCGAAACTGATGGACGGCATTATCGCCTCTATGACCCAGCAAAACGTGATACTGTCGCTACCGAAGTTCCAGTTCGACTCGAGTTTCAGGTTGAAACAGGCGCTGTCCTCGATGGGGATGCCCCTTGCTTTCAGCGACGAAGCCGATTTTTCAGGCATGACCGGAACAAAAGGGTTACTCATTTCAGACGTGGTTCACAAGGCTTTTGTTTCTGTCGACGAAGCCGGAACCGAAGCCGCCGCTGCCAGCGCCGTAATCGTAAGCGTCACCTCCATGCCATCACAGAGCGTTACACTGAGCATTGACCGCCCGTTCATCTTCCTCATCCGCGACATACCAACCGGCACTATCCTTTTTGTAGGGCGAGTGATGAACCCGACCATATAAGCCCACCGTGACACGGCGCATGGCAGGGGGAGACCTTTATAATGGTGCCCCCTCTCAGTATTTGCTTAAAACTCCTCAAATAAGTTAACATATCAAACAATGTCAGATATAAACATCAACGAAACCCCTCTTTGGATAGGCTTTATCCTCTTTATTCTGGTAATGCTTTTCCTGGACCTAAAGGTTTTCCACCGCAAGTCCGAAAAAATCAGCGTTAAAAACGCACTGGTTTGGAGCGCTGTTTGGATTGCCATGGCGCTCGCATTCGGCGTGGGTATATATGTCCTGTGGGGACACCAAAAAGGGCTCGAGTATTTTACCGGTTACCTCATCGAGAAATCCCTCAGCGTTGACAACCGTTTCGTGTTCCTCCTGGGCTTCACTTAGTTTTGCGTGAAAGAAGAATACCAGCACAGAGTGCTTTTCTGGGGCATCCTGGGAGCCATCGTGATGCGGGCTATATTCATATTTGCCGGCATCGGGTTGCTTAACGCACTGGGATGGGTAATCTATATTTTCGGGGCTTTTCTAGTGTATACAGGTATACGTATGGCCTTTAAAAAAGAGGAGAAGCTAGAAACCGAACACAACCCGGTACTGCGTCTGATACGCCGCTTCTTTCCGGTCTGTAAAGATTATCACGAGGAAAAGTTTTTCATTGTTGAAAACGGTATCCGCAAAGCCACTCCTTTACTGATGGTCTTGATAATGATCGAAACTACGGATATTGTTTTCGCCCTGGACTCGGTACCGGCGGTGCTCTCGGTCACCAACGATCCCTTTATCGTTTTCAGCTCAAATATTTTTGCCATCATGGGGCTGCGATCCCTTTACTTCGCACTGTGCGGGGTACTGCAGAAACTACGTTTCCTGCACTATGGCCTTGCCGCGGTTCTCGTGTTTCTGGGTGTAAAAATGCTCATCGGGGAGTTTATTGAGATACACATACTGATTTCTCTGGGAGTAAT
>CAZUXO010000270.1:0-3580 GCA_964624325.1 uncultured Dehalococcoidales bacterium | reverse complement strand
AATGCTTTCTGAACCCGCCATCTGGGACGAAAAAATAATCTGGTATCTAGTTACACCGGCAGGCAGTGGTAGCGCTGATTCAACAGAGCCGGTGTTACCGAGCCACTGGATTACTTTGCGCGCCCCCATATCTACTGCCATTACTACTATATTGCTTGCAGAGGAAAGCATCACTACCCGGGTGTGTCCTTCCTCGGTGAGTTCCTGGGTTTGTATCTCATCTGGATTGGATGTTCTAAGTGCTGTTATCACTTGAGAATCATTCAACGCTATCTGGCTGGCAGTCATTTCAGACGGAGCTTTCCCAAGTGTGAAAACAATAATCAAAATAACTGTTAGCATTATCGCCGTACTTGCCAAAAAGGGAGGGTAGATAACACGCCTAGAAAGGGGGCTCATTGTTTGTCGAAGTCTTGAGAATATATTATTATCAGCAGGTTGTGTATTGCGCAGCCCCATCTGGAGAAGGTATTTTTTTAGCCCCTTCCGATGGCTTGGGATTTCGACATCTTGTAACTCAAGCGATTCTAGTTTTTTAACGAATTCATCTTCCATCTGTCCACCTCTATACTTAAAACCACAAAACGCTAAATAGTTTCTCTTTGTTCCATAACCTGGCGCATTTTCTTCAAACCCCTATGCAGCAGAGACTTCACTGCTCCTTCGCGTTTTCCCAGAATCGTTGAAATTTCGGTTAATCCTTTTTTCTCGAAATATCTCAGTGCTATTACTGTCTGGTATTGTATGGGTAACTCGTGGAGGACGGTGTGAATAGATAACAAATTCTGTTGTTTTTTAAGGTTGTACTCTGCCTTTTCAATCTCAACGTCAATCGAATCACCTGCAAATTCGGCTATCTTTACAATATCGACCTTGAGAAGCATATTGTGCCTGGCAAGATTATAGTGATTAGCAATTTCGTTTGTGGCTATACGATAAAGCCAGGCTGAAAAAGGAATACCCTGCCATTTAAATTTGCCGATATTATTGAGTGCTTTATAAAAGACTTCGGAAGCTATATCCTGTGAAACTTGTATATCCCCTGTTCTTCGGAGTACATAGTTAAAAATGTTCCTATAGTTATTCTCGTACAGCAGCCCAAAAGCTTGAATATCACGCTTTGCTCTTTCTACTAACTCACGCTCTTGTTCTAAATCATGCCACATACTGATATTATAACTGCGTTTATTCAAAAAGTTTCATCGGTAATCAGCGTGTGTTCCATCAGGGTCTTCAACGATATGTAAAGACTGGTCGTGGCCTCAACCGAGGTTTGTACCAGTAAGATGGTAACGTAGTAACCATAGAATATCTGAACTACATCAAATGGTCGCAATGTGAGGTCTTTCCAATTAAAGATAACACGGGCTGTCAAATGGCTATAACCACCGCTGGACAAACATGGGAATATTTGTCCAGCCATGCGTACAAATTTTTGTTATCTTTTGCCTTTTCAATAAGGTGGCGAAAAGACATCAGGAAGTAAGTTGATAATCAGACCCACCGGCATGAAACAATAACGCAGGGTTATCAGTGATTTAATTTACACCTCAACGCCGGTTTGTTAAATCGGGTTTGAATCAGCGTTTTAATTCCTTGAAGGGTGTGGTACCAGTTTCTCTGATATAGGTATGAATGCTCTCTTCTCCCATTCCTCGCGTACCAGCGATAGATGCCACAGGTCTATCCATTTACCGTCTTTAAAAATCTGCCTGCGAAGTGTGCCTTCAAACTGGAAGTTGTTTTTCTTTTGTACGCAGAGACTGGCTAAATTGCCGACGAAGATACCGGCCATAACAGCGGCGGCTTCAAGATGCCTGAAACATAAATGGCATATCAGCGCTAATGCTTCTTGTGCGTAACCTTGCCCCCAGTAGGGGCTCCCCAGCCAATATCCAACCTCAAATTGTTGAGAATAAGATAAAATGCGAACGTCGATGCAACCAATCATAGCGCCGGGTTTAGCATTTTCCTCGATGGCGAAGCCGTATCTGGTTCCTTTTCTCATACCTTCAGGCCAGCGCACGCCGTAAGTAGAACCCAGTTCTGATTGAAGCGGTGGACTGTCCCAACAGAGCCATTGGAGAATAGTGCTGTCGTTTAAGAGTTTGGAACCGTTATCAGCATCGTCAGCGGTGGTTGGGCGCAACCGTACCTTCTGACCAACAAGCTCGATATATTCAAATCCAAGGTTGTGGGGTTTGCTTTCAGCATCACAGCTCATGATAAAACTCCTCTGAGTTAAGATATTTTAGTTGTCGAAATCTCTGATTTATTAGTTTATAAAAATAGAGAACTTTGTAGAGACGGCGAAGTGTTACATACTTGATGTTGAGAATGATAATGGACAAAAAATAAAGGGTCAAGCAACACTAAGGTTTACAGGTTAGATAAATCTGAATTAACTTCAATTCCTGGTGTCTCGGATATTAAAGGTTATCTTGATTCAAGTGCAAGCATCGCTGGTCATTCATGGGGATATTTGCGTATGGTAGCACACGATAATTCGTCTTTTAGGGATGATAAATGGCATACGCTGAAAGTTCAAATAGCCGCCCCCTTCCCTGTCATGATACAATAGACCCCACATGGCAGAGACGACAGCCAGCCTTCCCCGCCACATTGCCATCATCATGGACGGCAACGGCCGCTGGGCAATACAGCGCGGCCTGACCCGACTGGAGGGGCACAGAGCCGGTTTCAACACCATCCACGATATCGTCAGATACCTTGGTGAGCTCAAAGTCGAATTTGCCACCTTTTATGCCTTCTCTACCGAAAACTGGAACCGACCCAAAGATGAAGTGCGCGGGCTCTTCCGCTTACTCGGTCAAGCCATAAAGCACGAAGCCGCCGACCTGCACAAGAACAGCGTGCGCATCCGCTGGCTGGGCCGCGAAGAAGGACTCTCCCCCAAGCTGGTTAAAGACATAAAGGACGCTGTCGATCTGACCAAAGACAACCAGGGCATGACTTTGTGCCTGGCTCTCAACTACGGCGGCCAGCAGGAGATTGTTGATGCGACCCTTCGCATCATGGCTGATAAAATCCCTGCCGACAAACTGGATACACAGATCTTTGAAAGCTACCTCTACACGGCGGATATGCCCGTTGTGGACCTGATGATACGCACCGCGGGCGAGTTGCGTATTTCCAACTTCCTGCTTTGGCAATCGGCTTACGCCGAGTTTTACTTCACCACAGTATTGTGGCCGGATTTCAACCGCGAAGAGATGGATAAAGCACTCCTGGCTTATAGCGGACGCAAGCGGCGCTTCGGAGGTCTATAGCCCATGCTTATGAAAAGAACTATCACCGCCATCTTTTTACTGGTTATCGTTATTTTGGTGCTGTGGGCCAACGGTCCCATTCCCTGGTTTGCAATAGGCGGTGGCGTAGCTGCCCTTCTTGGACTCAGAGAATTCTACGACATGGTATGTGCCAGCGGAAAGGGGAAACCAGTCGTCTGGCTGGGTATGTTACTGACACTGCTTTTTATCTTTCAGCCAATCTTAAAATGGACCAACGACGGAGGCATCCTTCTTACAGCAACCGTGGTCATGCCTCTGCTATGGGTGAT
>CAZUXO010000269.1:0-3770 GCA_964624325.1 uncultured Dehalococcoidales bacterium | reverse complement strand
AGGGTGCGTCACCATGCCTAAATGCTCAAAGAGCGATGATAATCCCAGTCCCTCGGTGGGGGTAAAGGTCATCTCGCTGAATGGGTTTTTAACGAAAAGCAACAAAGCCAGAAGGAACGCCTCGGTGATCATGACGAATGCCGTGGCATATGGGGCTAACTCGCGGTCACGCTCGCGGCTGGTTATTATTACCAAACCGCCGACAATGGCGACTACCCACGCCCAGAATAACAGCGTGCCGAGGTTACCTGCCCACAGTGCACATATCAGATAAACGGGCGAAAGGTCACGAGTAGTGTATTCTGCTACATACTCAATTTTGAAGTTATGGTTTAGCAGGGCATAAACCATGTTAAGAGTGGCGGCGGTCACCAATCCCAGCGCGATAAAAACACAAATCCGCGCACAAACAAGGACGGGCTTCTTTTTAGTTAAACCACCGATAACGAAAGCTACAATGGAGAGTAATGCGAAGACGAAAGCTGCGATAAGTGCGTCATATCCGATATTCAACACTATAAGTCCTTCCACGGAAGTATCAATTCACTGCCCATTATTTTTGCGCCGTTATTGTTATTTTCCCTACTGCTGCCTGAGTGACGCCTGCCCCAGAAGTTCCGGTCCCGAAAGCGATATACAGATATTTGTAGGTAAATACACCGGCTTTTTCAAAAGTGTAACTCATACTCTCCCCGGGTTTCAGCGTGATACGACCAAAAGGTCCTTGGTGCGGAGTGATGCCGCTGCTTTCCATAGTGAGATTCCTTATGTCCAGATTCGTCCAAGTCACCGTGGTGCCTACAGTTACATTGGCGTTTACCGGGAATAAGGTCTGGTCGAACAAGTGTATCTGGAATTCATCCTCAGGTAGCTGCTGAACAAGGGGTAAAAACAAGTTAGGTGGTAGCAGCATGGTTGAGGTTATCCAATACAGATGGGCCTCCAAATAAAGCCTGGAAGCATAACTTTCTGTCGGAAGCACATCATGGCAATACCATGTGATATCCGGGAGATTGACAATATGGCAATCCATGCAGTTTTTTTCGAACTTCAGATTAAACGGATCCTGCGTTCTCATTACCGCATCTTTACCCGAAGGGAAATTGATGCGGTTAAAGGCGCTGAGTACAAGCACCGCAGCCAGTAATAGGGTCGCAAGTGACAGCCACAACCCGGTACGGTTTTTCCGATTCACAATCCCTCCGGTTCTAATCCGCTATGGAATTTGGCGACAATAACGCGCGTAGTATATACCGACATGTCTATCTTTGTAAAACCTCAAAAGCCAGTTGCATATCATAGCCTTGACTTATCATGCTCAATCCCTCACCCACAATGCCTCGGGAAGTTTTAATCATGTTTACAGTTACTTTTGCCATTGTGTTCATATCCGCATTGATGGCTTTGAGGCCAATTAATCCCAACTTGCCACCAAGAATAAAATATTAGTTCATCGTTGGTGACTTGCGTCTGGACAATGGCCGCTCTGTTCTTGGTGGTCTTTAAGGCAACCGGCAGTTGCTGAAGAACCAGCCTCGGCATAGGCTTGTTCCGCTTTTACCCCCAAAATTATCGGCCAGCGTCACCTCCTCAGAAAAATTAAAAAGCCTAGAAACCTTTAGTAGTCCCTAGGCTATGGAATAGCCTGTTTAAACCCAGTCTAGTTTCTTTATAGTTGGAATTGCGCCAACCGAAGAAAAAGAAACTGAATGAAATCTGGTCCCCAAGTTCAATATGGCTGAGCCATCGGGAAAGCAGCATCGAAGATGATATGCATAGCAGTCCGACCATGATGTTGAAGACTGATGAAAATAGTTCTTGTAAATCTAGACCATGACCGTGGTCGACGGCAATGACAGAGACACCAGCTAGGCAGATTACGCAAACAGTAAGCAGTAAACTAATCACAAGTTTGTTCATTTGATATCCTTCGGTTGTTCTAAGGAGATTACGCCGCAGGAAACAACCCCATTAAACACCCGCACGGAATAAATGTCAAAGGTTATGCGTGGTTCTTAATCGTGTGTATGTGTTGTTGCTCTCCTTTCCAAATCATCGTTTGGATATAGCGTAACCGGCAAGAAGAGTTCCGTAAAAAAACAGATTGATCGCCCGAGGGCCAGAATATCAGTATCAGTAGTTCATCGCAACCAACTGAAACGCCTCCTACTATTCCACGAAATTTCAGTCACAGTTTTTCCAATTGCTCCTGTCAATTCGGTTGCAGCCAACGCTGCAACCCCATGTTCGTGTATAGCGGACCTACGGATTTACTAAGATAGCATTGGGTATTTGTCCTTATGACGGTTATTTAGCGCCCGTGTTGAACATGTCGGTTGTTACAGAAGTTATTTGAAGGAATGTGGATCACGAAGATGCGATGCTGTTTAGTGATGACAACACGCTAGATTCATGCTGCCAGTATATGGTTGCATCTTGACTGCGACTTTTTTAAAGAAGTATACTTTTGGCCATAGTGGGAGATGATGGGGGTGTCAGATGAGAGAGTTTGCGGGGCAGGCCTTCTGGATATTGATGGTTGTATTTACCATATCTTTGCTTTATAAGCTTTACCGGGTTACAGCCAAAGGGGGGGCTTCTAAGTCGGATACTAGGCGGAGTATAGTGACGGAAAGTCTCCCGCTTTGGGGGTTAATTGTTTTTTCAGCTGTGCTAGTGCGCACTGGTTTGATATGGGCAGTATGGTTTGGGCTTATTTCATCACTGATACTGATCGGACTCTCAGTATTCTACTATAACCCTGTGATAATGCGCGATAGAAAGCCCGGACTAATCGACTGGCTTGAGGATATGGTCTACACCGGGCTTCTCTTCGTGGTCGTCGCGTTGCTTGGCTATCAGCTTGCGGGAATTACGCTAATTCCATAGGCAGGGGGGCAGACAATGTCCTCTCCGATCCAACTCCATGCTTCGACCATTGTGTTGGTGAGCGAGGTTATAGCAAGATGGTTCATTCAATCACGAAGTATTGGCAAGCTCAACAACTGTATTATGGTTATTGTAGCCCAGTGGAATACAACCACTAATAGTACTTGGAATTTCATTTTGGACTATTGGAGACATGAGGAGCTGTTATGGATGACGTGATGACCGGGGACGAAGTTGCCTCTTACCTTCATCTCAGTAAAATAACTGTCTATAGCCTTGCCAGACAGGGATCCATCCCCGCCACAAAAGTAGGAACCAACATCAGGTTCTCCCACTCAGACATAGATAAGATGCTCAGGCGCACGGAAACTCCGAAACTATTCATGGTAATAGACGATTCCGAGTCTATTTGCCATCTTGTACGGGAGGCCCTGGCGAGAAAGGGACACTTCGTAATCATGGCGACCAGCGGAGCCCAGGCCATCGAATTCATAAAAGAAATCCAGTTCGATAAGATATTCCTCGACATGATTATGCCTGGTATAGACGGGGTAGAAACGCTGCGGCAGATCAGGCTCATAAGCCCGGGTGTGCCCGTCATCGTCATGACCGGATTCCCAAAAATGAAACTCACAGCTCAAGCGGAAGCCCTCGGCGTCTCGAAAATATTGGGAAAACCTTTCAATCTCTTAGACGTAGCTGCAGCTATAGAGTAATCACAGGTGAACACATTGAATACCGGACATAAGCCAAATCGCCAGTCGGTAGCGGGTGCTGCTTCATCGGAGGCAATATGGCTAAAGCGCCTCTAGCGCGCTGGTACGCCGTGGTTATATCGACATCCTGTCCACGTGGAAAGCGGCGAACATGGCTTACCTCAC
>CAZUXO010000268.1:0-8025 GCA_964624325.1 uncultured Dehalococcoidales bacterium | reverse complement strand
CCCCTGCCTAAACTGGTATATAAACTCCTGACTCAAGGTCTCCCGGAAATTGCTTCTGAAGTCGGAAAGCTTTTCAAATCTCAGCAACAAGACGCCCGGTAATACAAAGCGGCCTCAAAACGCCGTTTCGAGGAAAACGTTTATGAAAATAGCCTTGAAAAACAAGATCGTTGTAATAACTGGTTCCAGTCGGGGTATCGGTAAAGCCATCGCTCAGGCTTGCGCTCGCTCGGGAGCCAGCGTGGTTGTTTCATCCAGGAACAGCAGCAGCCTTTCCAAATGTGTTGACGAGATGCGAAGGGAAGGCCTTACTGTGAAGGGCTATACAGCGGACGTATCGCGCGAAGGCGACATCGAGCGTTTGTTTCAAAACAGCCAGAAGGAGTTCGGCAGAATTGATGTCTGGGTTAACAACGCAGGGATATCCGGCGGGTATCGCACCCTGCAATCCATGTCGGCGGGCGAGATTAGAGAGGTTATCGACACCAACCTGATGAGTACCTTTTTGGCCTGTCAACTTTTGATACCTTATTTCATTTCTGCAGGCGGAGGCACTATCATCAATATGAGCGGCCGTGGCGGTCACGGCAATCCCAGCCCCTACCAGACTCCCTACGGCGCTAGCAAAGCTGCCATAACCAGCCTCACCCGTAGTCTAGCGGCAGAAAATAAGGGCAAACCGATATCTATCAACTGCCTCTTCCCGGGGATGGTAGAAACCGATATCTACCAAGACGTAAAGACCTGTCCCGAGACAGAACCCAAAATGGGCATCATGCCGGTACTGCTGAAAGCCTTCGCCACTCCTATGGAGCGAGTGCAGCGGGTGGCAGTTGAAATGTGCGTCGTAAAGCCGGGCAGCATCACCGGCAAATGTTTTTCGGCCGAGCGACCCGAGCGTTACCTGAGAGCGCTCGCGGCAATGCCAGATTTTATAAAAGCTGCGAGGAAAACAAAAACATAAGGAACCGCGGGGAAACGAAAGGGCGTTACCCCTATCTTGCCGCAAAAACAACAAATGAAATAGCAGTAAGGGCACGGCATGCCGTGCCCTTACGCTATAATCGCGTGTTAGTCCTAAAAATTTTAACTGATGGTCTGGTGTTATCTCGTGTCTATATCTGAACTTTGCCGGCAACACTATGCGCAATGTCACCGATTATGGGCAGCTTGAAAGTTTCTCCCTTGTAGGTTTTGTACATCAATACCACCCACAGGACAAATCCTATCAGACCAAATATTGAGCTTAAAAACCAGACGTGCGGTATAAATCGCAGAATGAACCCCAAAATGCTGAGAATGCCAAACACCACAAGCGACTGCGCGGCATGAAACCGCACGATCTGACTCTTCTTCTCTATGACAAGAAAAATAATCCCGGTTACCCATGTACCCAGATAGCATATTAAACCGGCGATGTTAACCTGGAGCCCAGTGGATGACTCGCCACCTATACCGGCATTCGGTTGGGGACCACCCATATGCTGCATTCCAGGTTGCTGATAACCACCAACCGGTGCATTGTACATCGGCGGTGGAGCACTCTGGAATTGGGGTGGTGGTGCCTGATAAACGGGTGAAAGAGGCTGAGGTGGTGGGGGCGGTTGCCCTGCGGGTGCACCCGGCATACGGGTTGCACCGCAAGACCCGCAGAATTTATCGTTATCTCCGACTTTAGATCCACAACTTGGGCAGAAAGCCATTTTCCCCTCCTTGCGTTATTTTGCGCTTATTATAGCACGTGAAATACCGATTTAAAGTATTTTTAGTCGCTGAATCTGCAACAGACGAGGGTTTACTCTAAATTTCTTTATTCTGTTTACGCCGTGTACAGGACGAATTGATGGAGAGAATGGCGTTTCGGAAACTCCCTAGGAGCGTTTCCAAGTAACGGGGGGGAATAGAGAACAAATCAGACCTGGCTTTTACCGGTTGCCCGTGCCTTGGACCATTCGCTTTTGATAGCTACGCTAATCTCTGTGGCTCCAACCTGAGAATAAGAAAGCAGGTTAAGCTGTTTGAGCAGATTGGCAATAGCGGAGTCTAACTCCACTTCCGAAACGTCCGCCAGACTCCTAAGAGGTGTTTCATTCGCAAGTTTATCCTTGCCGCAGGCCGTCTTGTACTGACAAAATTCCTCGATGACCACCTCAACCCCACCACTACCCGAGGCAAGCAGATAGCTCCCCAAGTCCTGACTGGCATCCTCGGAAGCGCTGAGGCGCTCCAAACAGCGCTTGCAGACTTTCAAGCGATTAGCCATTGTTCTCTCCTTGTCATTTTAAACGGACTTTCCGATAGCCCGTTGAATGCGTATCAATGCTTCATCTATTTCGGCAGCGCTTATCATCCGGTGAGTAACCGCACGTACCCGATGACCCCCCGGGTAGGTGAAAAGCACTCCCTCCCCGAACATAAGATTAATAAAAGCGGTGGCTTCAATATCGGCAGGTGGCTCAAACATGATGATGTTGGTCGGCACCTCGGACGGATCAATCTCAATGCCTTTAATAGAGGCAATGCCAAGCGCCAGTTTTTTAGCATTGGCGTGATCTTCGGCTAAACGCTGCACCATTTTCTCGACAGCAATGATGCCCGCTGCGGCTATGACTCCTGCCTGGCGCATGCCTCCGCCCACCATCTTACGCAGCTTGCGTGCACGGGTAACAAAATCCTTCGAACCGCACAGAAGCGAGCCCACCGGCGCGCTTAACCCTTTGGAAAGGCAAAAACAAACCGAGTCAACCGACGCGGCCAGTGCAGCTGCTGGCTTACCCAACGCCACCTCGGCATTAAAAATGCGCGCCCCGTCCAAATGGACCTTTAGCCCGTGAGAGTGCGCCATCTTGCAAATTTCCGAAGTGTAGGCGGCAGTTAACACCGACCCACCGCAGCGATTGTGAGTGTTCTCCAGGCATAGCAGCGTAGTCGGAGGGTAGTGGAGGTTCTGCGAGCGAACAGCCTCTTCAACCGCTCGGATATTCATAGTTCCATCCGCCTTGTTTTCTACGATGCGCATGACCACCCCACCCAGTGCGGCAGCGCCTCCAACCTCATTCCATAATATGTGCGCTTCACTACCCAGTATTATCTCGTCGCCATGCCGTGTCTGGGACAGCACTGCCAGCAGGTTGGACATAGTGCCGCTTGGCGTGAAAAGCGCGGCTTCTTTGCCCATCTTATGTGCTGACAACTTCTCCAAACGGTTTACAGAAGGGTCTTCACCAAAAACATCGTCTCCTACCTCTGCTTTATACATAGCATGGCGCATTTCGTCGGTTGGGTGGGTGATGGTATCGCTGCGTAAATCGATGGTTTTCATAATTCAACCTACCCGAAAGTTATTCAACCCCTGCCTTGAGCAAGTTTAGTCCTTCCGACCACTGTCTTGAGTAAAACTTTTACAACTTCTCGCGTCTTTAGTCGATGAGCCTGCCTCCAGCATCGGATTTTTGGGGAGTAGATGTCACGAATACCTCAGGTTTGTTAACTGCAAAAATAGTGATAATTACGAATGACTGACACAAATGATAACGGCAGGCGGATTAACCCGCTTTCTTGTCGTCTCCGCCCATAAGATTGCCGAGGACGTTCACCAGCGAAGAATCCGAAGGCACCACAATCTTGGCGTTGGCTGAAAAAGCCTTCTCTACAGCTTCCAGCTTGCGCAACAGTTGCGCGTTGCCCTTGAAGTATAAATTGGCGGATTCGTTGACCAGTTTTATGGCCTCAGCCTGCCCTTCTGCACGCAGGATGGCGGACTGCTTGTCGCCCTCTGCCAGTTTGATGACAGCGCGGCGCCTGCCATCGGCCTCGGTTTCAGCGGCGGTGGCAGTATCGATAGCGGCTATCTTTTCGTTCTCGGCTTTGACCACCTTGTTCATGGTAACCTGAACGTCCTGAGGTGGGTTAATCTCTTTTAATTCGGTGCGCAGGATTCCGATGCCCCAGCGCTGTGTCTCGGTTGACAACGTCTGGTAAAGTGCCGTATTTATGCGGCCCCTCTCGCTATTAGCTGAGCGCAGAGTAAGCGTGCCGATGATGTTGCGCAAAGTGGTGCGTGCCAGGTTAACTATCTGGAATTCGTAGTTTCGCACGTTATACTGGCAGGCTTTGATGTCTTCTTCCGTATCCAACACCTTGAAATACACCTGGGCGTCCACGGTGGCGTTGAGGTTATCGTTGGTGATGATTTCCTGCGGTTGTGCGTCCACCATCTGTTCGGTAATATTCACCAGATACATTTTTTCGGCCACGGGGATCATGAAGTGAATTCCGGGAGGAGCAAAACGGTTATATTTGCCGAAACGTTCGACAAGGCCGCGTTGTGTCGGGCGGACTATCTTGAAAGCCGAGGACAATACCATGAACACGATTACGATGAAGATTCCGATTACGATAAGTGAAGTGGTCATTTTGCCTCCTTTTATTTAACCGATATTCTTTTCATCAGGCTGGATTATTTACAGATTGTTGCACCGAAACGACGACAGCACCCTGTGTAAACTCTGTGCGAGCCATAGCCACCAAAACGATCGCGGCTACACCCAGTGGCAAAAAGCTAAGAGAGCTGGCGATGGCGCCTACCAAAGCCCATCCCCATCTCTTCCTCTGGATCGAAAAAACGCCTCCGACAATGCCCAGCGCACCAAGGATAAGGCCGATTATGCCCATAGCAGCGTACATAACCACCATTACGGTTAGAAACTGCTCCTCATAACTTGCCAAATCGTCAAAACCGAATGAGCCATTGAATATGGATGAGGCAAATGCGGTCACCAGCAGGAACATCATCCCTCCCAGCAGCCCCAGTGCGCCGGCTACGATGGACAGAATCCCGCCTACCGTCGATTTTTGCACTTCTTTTCCCTCCTCCGATATTCTTCTCGGTTGAGTTGATATCATATCGGACCGATGCCAATGTTACCACCAGCAAAGCTGTGCCGCAAGCCATTACCCCTCTATAAAGTTCAGCCTTGTGTAGCCTTCTTTGTCCTTCACCTTTTCATAAATCAGCCTGGCGCAGGCGATATCCTCGATGGCCAAGCCAGTAGAATCGAAAATGGTTATCTCATGATCACTGCTGCGCCCCGTTTTCAATCCGGCTACCAGGTCACCCAGCGATCCCCGGATTCGAGCCGGGTCGAGCAACCCCTTGTCTAGCGGCACGTTTATCTCTCCCGAAGTACTGGCGTGTCGCATATCGTCCACGAAAATGACAGCCTGATTCAGAATTTCAGGTTCGAGTTCCTCTTTGCCATGGGCGTCAGCACCTACCGCATTGATGTGAACACCAGGCATGACCCATTCCTTTTTTACTATGGGCTGATGCGCAGGAGTGATCGTACAAACAATGTCAGAGGCGAGGACTTGGGGTAGAGTGTGAGCCTCGATGCGGTACTGCGGAAAAGTACTCATGAATCTTGCAATAGAGGTCTCGGATATGTCATAAACCCTGATGAGGTCTAAATCATAAATGGCGGCATGCGCCATGAACTGGGTATAAGCCTGCCGCCCGGCTCCCACCAGCCCCAGCGTGCGTGAATTCTTGCGCGCCAGGTATTTGGAGGCCACCGCCGAGGCCGCACCTGTGCGGAAGGCGGTGATGTCCGTGCCGTCCATGACGGCCAGCGGATAACCTGTCTCGGGATCGTTGAAGATGCTAACCGCGATGACGGTAGGCAACCGAAGCGCTGGATTACCAGAATGAACGTTCACCCATTTCATGCCAGCGGCGCCCGGCAATGAAGCCGGCATGGCGCGGAAATCGCCTTTATCTACCGTCAGATATGACTTGGGGGGCATCTGGGCCTTACCCAACGCAAACTGTAGGAAGGCATCTTCGACAGCCGGAATGACCTCTTTCATATCAAGAAGAGGGAGAACCTCACTTTTACCCAAGAACAGTGTCGGCATTTTTTATCTATCTCCTTCGCAGTTTTCAGCTTTCACTTCTGACTTTATGCCGTGAGACATATCTTGTCAAGAGGCCTCGACCTTTCATTTTGTGAATGAAAGTTTACCGCTTGAATGCTTTCAGTCTTTCTCTTACAATGGCTGTACAACACAGGAGGTTGATGATGGTATGGACTGACTACGGATTCATTCTCAGTGCTTACTTGGTAGGTTCTATCCCCCAGTTGTACCTGCTAGGGCAGCTGAAAGGCAAGCGCCTCAGCGGGGACCTGCACCATGAACTGTGGCGCCAGTGCGGACGCTCCTTCGGAATCATCGGATTCCTTTCGGAGATAGTCAAGGGAACCCTGCCCATCCTCATAGGTAAAACTCTCCAGATGGACATTGGCGTCATCGCCATCGCCGGTGTGGCTGGAGTGTGCGGACAGATGTGGCCTCTGTTTTACCACTTTGACGGGGAGAAAGGCAACAGCGTGGGAGCGGCCATGGCGCTAGCCCTGACTCCGGTGGCATTTCTGATAGCCCTGATCCCAATGCTCGGCGGCTTTTTGATACGCACCATACCGCGCTTCTTGAAACGCGGCCAATCTCTCAATGAAAAATTCAAGCTCGGTGGGCCGCCCAGCAACAGCTTTCCGCTCGGGATGGCGATGGGTTTCGCCGTATTGCCGCTGGCCGCATGGGCACTCGGTTGGAGCGCTTCCATCGTGCTGAGTTATGCAACACTATTCGTGCTTATTCTTATCAGGCGCGCCACCGCCGGGTTGAACGCGGATATTAAACAGCGTAAAAACCTTTGTCGTGTTTTACTCAATCGGACGCTATACGACCGGGGAGACTTCTAGCCGGCAATCCTATTTTACTTTGTTTGTCCACAATATGTGGCATATAATATCATGGCAAGTCAACTAAGGCGGGAGGAAAAATGAAACGTTTCGGCTGGTTGATCGCCCTTGGAGTGGTGCTTGTAATCATACTGGCGATAGTTCTGGGAATAGCCGGTAGCTACAACGGACTGGTCAAGAAATCTCAGACGGTTGACGCCCAGTGGGCACAGGTTGAGACCCAGTACCAACGCCGCTTCGACCTCATCCCCAACCTTGTCAACACGGCCAAAGGTTTCTTGAAACAGGAGTTGGCCATTTTCACCGAAATAACCCAGGCGCGGGCTAGCTATGGGAGCGCCCAGACCACCAACGAAAAAGCCGTCGCCGCGGGAGAGTTAGAAGTGGCCCTGAGCAAGCTCATCGTTATCGTGGAAAGCAACCCTGAGATAAAATCCGACAAGGTCATGATAGGCTTGATGGATGAACTGGCCGGTACGGAAAACCGCATAAGCGTAGAACGCAAACGCTATAACGATGCCGTACGCGACTATAACACCGCCGTAAAGAGTTTCCCAACCAACATAATCGCCGGAATATTCAACTTCGACGAACGTGAATATTTTGCCAGTGTCTCCGGAGCTGACAAGCCACCGGTGGTGGAATTCTGATGAAGCGGTTCCTGGGCGCTACTTTCCTGGCGCTCGTTATGACGCTGTCGGCCGCCTGGCCGGTGCTGGCAATTACTTTCCCTAAAGCCCAGGGTTACGTCAGTGACTTTGCTAACCTGCTACTGCCATCTTCCCAGGTCGCGCTTGAGGCCGACCTGGCACAACTCGAAAAAGACACCACGGTGCAGGTGGCAGTGGTAACTGTTTTCACCCTCGATGGAGATACCATCGAGGGTTACGCTGCGGGACTGTTCCAAGCGTGGGGGATAGGTCAGAAAGACCAGGATAACGGCGTGCTTTTCATCATCGCGCTCGCCGAGCGCAAAGCGCGTATCGAGGTGGGCTACGGTCTTGAGCCCGTCATTACCGACGGCCGCGCCGGGCGAATCCTCGACGACAGGGTTATTCCTCAGGTCAAGAATGGTGATTACAGCGCCGGCATTCTGCAGGGCGCCGCCGCCATCGAAGACTACATCAGGGTAGGCACTCCGCCGGACCCCGTGGAAGACAACCCGTTGCGCTCACTCTTGAGCGACTATACGACAACAATGGTCTGGTTGGGCGTCATTACCATATACCTCATAGGCTGGATGGCGCGCACCAAGAGCATCTGG
>CAZUXO010000267.1:0-8114 GCA_964624325.1 uncultured Dehalococcoidales bacterium | reverse complement strand
GTGGCGTCTGGCGCGCCACCACCATGTTATTTGCGTAACCCACCTGCCGCAAATAGCGGTGTTTGCTGACGCGCATTTTTCCGTAAACAAAGAGACTATCGGTGAGCGCACTACCAGCAGTATGGTCGCTCTGCAAGGCGATGAACGTCTGGCTGAGTTAGCTACCATGCTTGGAGGAGTTTCACATAGCGAGACTTCGCTAAAAAATGCTGCAGAACTGGCACATAAAGCAGAGGAATGGAAAAATGCTGCGACTTGATGTAATTATTTCGTTTCCCTCTTGAATTATTTTCAGACGATTATTGAAACGCATCCCAGCTGCTTCTATAATTGTTCAGTCGTCCAGAAAGGTTAGAAACAATGGCTGATGAACCGCATAAAAATACCCGGGTACTTTTGCTGGAGAACGATCAAACACTTTCAGGCCTGTACAAGTACCATCTTTCCAAGGAGGGATATGGGGTATTCAGTCCTGCCGATAGCGCAGCGGCCGCAGAAGTTGTAAGGCGCGAAAAACCTGACATAATGCTTCTGGATCTAATGCTCTCCGAGCCTGACAACGTTGAAGTGTGCCGCAGTTTGCGCAAAGAAAGCAGCGCGCCTATTTTGATACTGACCGCACGGAAAGAAGAGGCTGGTCATGCGGGCAGGCTTGAACCGGGCGCCTATGAGTACATGCAAAAACCCTTTGGCGTACGTGAATTGATGACCAGAGTGCGCGCGGTGTTGCGCCTTCGGCAAATGGCAAACCAAAAAGCTGTTACCTTTCTGAATGACGTTGCCTCGATAAAAGCCAATTTTATTGAGATCGACGAAACCGGGCACACGGCGCTTTTAAAGGGGAAAGCACTCAGTCTTACCCCCAAAGAGTTTGATCTGCTGGCGTTTCTGGTAAAAAATGGTAGTCAGGTATTCAAGAGAGAGCAGCTTTTGGATAAGGTCTGGAGCTATGAATCTGCCGGCAATACTCGCACAGTTGATGTCCATATAAGCTGCTTAAGGAAAAAAATCGAGGATAACCCACAGCAACCACAACATATTATTTCGCTTCGCGGTGTGGGTTATAAATTTGAGCCATAGTCCTATACATAAAATATTACGAATGGAACACACGTCTGAAACTATTCGGGTGTGTTTGGTTTACGGGTACTTCAGGAGAATAAATATATGGAAAAGCTTACGCTGGCTTTGATCGCACATGATGGTAAAAAAGATGAAATGGTAAAACTGGCACGTGAGCACAGGGATAATCTGGCTAAACTATCCCTGATGGCAACACGAAGCACCGGACAACTTGTAAGGGAGGGAACCGGGCTTGTTTTGACGCTGGTAAACAGCGGTCCAATGGGCGGCGACCAGCAGATAGGGGCGATGGTGGCAAGCGGCGCAGTGAAAGCGGTAATATTTTTGCGAGATCCGCTTACCGCCCAACCTCATGAACCAGATATTGCAGCACTCATGAGGGTGTGCGATGTGCACAATGTGCCTCTCGCTACCAACATGTCAACTGCGGAAGCGGTGATGCACCTGTTGTTCGAACATCCTGAGGTTTTGGATGAAAAGGAGATAAACACGGATTATTGATCACGTGTGCCTGGCTCATATTTTTAAAAGATACTTTCAACATCTTCGTTATGAACGTGAATTGACGCGATAATATTATGAATTTTGTCAACGCAATCCATACAACAAAACTCCAAGTTTGGCTGGAATTATTAGAAAACAAAAATAGCACTGTGCTGTTCGCATCAGTACTATACAGTTGAACGTGATAGTCTGGATAACCATCATTGTTTTTCAAGCGTGGCAACTTTAATAATATCCACTAAAACCACGATTTGTGCTAAAATCTAGCGACTTTAATATCTCGAAACGAAAATGGGAGTATAACTCAGATGGATTATCCATGAAGCAACTAGTGACGAAAACTCGTCTATTTATCGTTCGTTACCTCGACAAGTATCGTTGGGTAAGGTTCGGCATTGTTGGAGGGATAGGGTCACTTATACATTTCGCGGTACTATTCAGTCTAACTGAAGTTGCGGGTTTATGGTACATATTTTCGGCAATTATAGCTATTTTAGCAGCCGCAACCAGCAACTATATTCTGAATCAGACATGGACCTTTGCCGAGAAGAGAGTTCATCGACATATATTAGGATGGATTAAATACTTATTACTGGCTTCAATATCAGATTTTGTCTATCTAATGTTATTAGCTTATTTTACCGAAGTGGTGGGGTTATGGTATATACTTTCTGCCATAATTTCCCTTCTTATCGTTTTTCCTTTCAGGTACAACATTTCGAGGTTGTGGATTTGGAGAGGCCTTAAACCAAGCAGGATTGTTTCGCGTAAACACCCGGATCAAGCTGACTATGACTATGATGCCTACAAAAATGGCAGCCCGATACAAAAATGGTGGAAACTATCGATAACAAAGGCTGTTTGGACCCTTCTTCCGGAAGCGTCAAACGTTCTTGATATTGGCTGTGGATCCTCTCATACGTTGTCGAGATATGTGGGAATAGGTATCGACAGCAATAAAGATAAAGTTGATTTTATGAATTCTCATTTGAGTGGTTTGAACCACAACAGGTATTTGGTTGCGGATGCCCGCACTTTGCCCTTTGAGGATAATTCCTTTGATGCCGTTATGTGTATAGAAGTCCTTGAACATCTGGAAAAGCCGGGTGAAGTAATATCTGAAATAGCGAGAGTTGCCAGGCCACATGCCAAAATAGTACTGGCTACGCCAGACTACTCAAAACCGTTAGCGTATATTTTGGACATAATGACCCCGTACGGCGGAGACCATACCTATCGCTTCAGCCGAAGACAATTGCAGAAACTTTGTGTAGCTTGCGGGCTTAAGCCGTTGAGACATAAATACGTAGGTACATGCGATCTGGTCGCGCTTTTTGAGAAAGTGGACAAATAGGCTGTCAGCACTCAGCTATCAGCTATCAGCTGTCAGCTTTCAGCTCTTGGCTTACTGACGGGGAACGACTGATGCTGGATTGTCTGGTCGAGGTTTGGGTGTACAGACCACTGGCGCCCGACAAGGACAAACGGAATAGAGGACTAGATTGCCGCGTCGCTCCGCTCCTCGCAACGACGGGCGGGGAAAATCCCTCTTAATCTCCCTTTCGCCAAAGGGAGAGCCTTCGGCTCTTAGCTTTCAGCTGTCGGCTTTCGGCTTTAGGTATGACAACGCCAGTACGGGATTGCCACAGCCACCGGCGTGGCTTCGCACTGACAACGCGGGTTGCAATGTAGCGCCAGATCCTTCAATACGTTCAAGATGAGGGCGAAATCCCTCTCAATCTCCCTTTCGCCAAAGGGAGAGTTCTACCACGGAAACCTCGATCACCCATTATGGCTTCTAGCGTGAAAACGGGAGAACGGGAAAAGCTGTCAGCGATAGTCGATAGTTACAAGTTTTATCATTTCGGGCTACTTCCCTTAAAACACAAACTTTGCATAAGCTCCTTGGAACAAGAGAATCTCACTTACACTGATTTAGCAGGGATTTCTTTCTGATGAAAATACAAAAGGGAGGGGCAACTAAGCCCCTCCCTTTAAATTACTAAAGACCTGTTGGACTCGTCGTCAGAGCCGATTTAGGCACAATGCCCTGTCCTTTGTGTGTTTGTTGATAGGCCCTTTCGTAGTCAGCATAGGAGTTACCTCCCATAGCCCGCAAAATGCGTACTCTCTCGGTGATAGGAGGATGGGTGCTCATCCAGTCGGTAACGGCGCGTTTTTTGGCGAAAGGATTGATGATATACATGGGGGCTGTAGCCTGGTTTGCTGCGCGTACCCTGGCATTGGAATTCCCCAGTTTTTCCAGAGCCGAAGCTAACCCGTCAGGATAGCGGGTATACAGAGCGGAAGAAGCGTCAGCCAGATACTCTCTTTTGCGCGAGATGGCCAGGTATATGAGCTGGGCAAATACAGGCGCTAGAACAAGCAATACCAGTCCCAGTATCATGAGTACTGCCTGTATGCTACCACCGCCGTCACCACCTGAATCGCGGCGTTCCCGTCTCCCTCCACCCCAAAACATGACGCGTGTGGCATACCACGAGATGATAACTATGGTTCCCAGCATGACGGCACTGATGGCCATCAGCAAAACGTCACGGTTCTTAACATGACCGCTTTCGTGGGCTATCACGCCCTGCAGTTCATCGCGATTGAGCTGTGCCAGTAAGCCCGAGGTGATGGCTACGGCAGACTTGCTGGGATCGCGTCCGGTGGCAAAAGCGTTCAGGGCGGCGTCGTTGATGATATAGACGTCCGGCACTTTGGGCAGCCCGGAGGCTATTGACATCTCCTCAACCACATTGAAGAGCACGGGGTTATCAGCCTTGCTTATCTTTCGCGCACCGGAAACGCTCAGCAGTATGCTGTCTCCCTGGAAAAAAGCGGTCAACCCCATTACTGCCCAGACGATGGCAGCGATGAATAACCCGCCAAGGGCACTGCTCAGGAAGTAAATCCCGATAAAATACCCTATCAGGAGGAGCAAAACCCCCATAAAAACCATCAGCACAGCTGATCTGATCTGGTTAGACCGTATCTGTTCCCACACTGGATACCAACCCCGGATTTAGGTGAAGCTTACTTTAGGTGCGTTCTTTTCTTCCGGAACGGTAACTTCGAAGAACTCAGCTGCCTTGAAGCCCGCCATGCCGGCAATGATAGTGGACGGGAACATCTGGGTCTGGTTGTTGTAGCGCATCACCATGTCGTTGTAGAACTGGCGCGAAAAGCTGATTTTGTTTTCGGTGGAAGACAGCTCTTCCTGTAAAGCCAGAAAGTTTTGATTAGCCTTCAGATCTGGATATGCTTCCGCCACTGCCAGCAGCCTGGTCAATGCCGAGCTTAGTTCCCCTTCGAGTTTGCCGCGCTCAGCAGCGTTGGAAGTCGGCGCCCCCTGGGCCATATTGCGAGCTTTGGTAACGTTTTCAAAAACCTCGCGCTCATGCTTGGCGTAGCCCTTGACTGTTTCCACCAGGTTGGGGATCAGATCATAGCGACGTTTGAGCTGGACATCTATCTGCGCCCAGGCATTTTTTACTTGGTTCCGCAGACCTACCAACCCATTGTAAGTGGCGATGAAAAAAAACAGGAGCAAAACGATGATACCTAGAACGATCCAGAGTGCTATCATGACTACCTCCTATAAAATAAGATCAACTCGATATTTTGCCTTCATATGAAAAGGATGGTTTAAACGTAACAAAAATATCTGCGGGACGATCGGTTACCTCCTCGATTATTAGTAGTCGCCTCAAGATATCGGATAGGGGCACTGTCTTTTCTGATGAGACAATTATTTGAACACCTTCATCAGCAGTTCCGCCTATCATAACAAGCCGCAGATCAGGGATATTGCGCAACTGTTTTTCAAATTCAACAATGTTGTCGGAACTAGCATCATTTTGTGTAAAGGACAATTTTGTATTGCCTGTGCGCATCAATGCTGCTCCGGGTATTACCGGAGTAATAATTTCAACCGGCGGTTTGGCTGATTCTATTGGCTTGGCAGTTTGGAGCCTCGTTATTTGCTCCTTCGATATTTTGGCAACCGACGCCGAATTTGATTTATCCTCTCCGGAATTTCCCACTATCTCTACCAGGGCTTCCTTCGTGTTGCGTTCTTCCTTGACAGATTCATTGGTCAAGGTTTTCGCTTTTCCAGATTGTTCCTTGGCCACTTTAATGGCTTTACGCTCTTCCTTAGCCTTTGCAAGTTCAGATTCTTTCTGGGCTTGTAATGCTTGTTCAGCTTTTAGCTTAGTCTCTTGCTGGATTTTACGCTCTTCCTCTATTTTTGAGCGTTCTTCTTGCTTCTGAGATTTTAAAGTCTGTCCACCTTCTGGCCCCGTTATTCTTTCATTGATGGATATCTGTTTGATGGCAAGACGGCGTTTTTCTGCGGCTTCATTCGCGAGGTGCTTGCTCAGCATTTCCGCGTATTTGAAAGCTTTTTCTCTGGTTTCCTCCGCTTTAATAAGGATTAGCTCCTGTTTAGCGCGTTCGTTATCGAGCTCTTGTTTTCTGAGTTTGGATTCGACTTGGTCACGGGCTTCTTTCCAGCGGTTTTTGAGAGGTTCAAGTGCAGCTTGAGCTTGTCTAATAGCCTCTTGCTTGGCAGTTGCAGCGTCAAGCATGGCGCGTTCCCTGGTACTAGCGGCAGTCTTCAGATCATTATTGTAGGTTTCATCGATCTGACGGATTGTATCATCGCGCAGTCGTTTGTTGAGGGAATTTAGATTTAATGAATTCGTTTCAGTCAAAAGACATTCTCCTGTCATCGGAGGCGAAACTAATCCTGACAAGATATGTACCAGCCATTGAATTGTAGTCTATAGCATACATGAATGACTGTCAACGATTTATTTTGGAAGAATATGGAAAAGCAGTCACCACTTAGTACTTAGATGTAATCTAAAAGGTGATAGCCTTTCACCAGTGTCATTGTGGGCATATTTCTTGCGCTCAGTGTACACTTCCCGGGGCAATCTCGTTCCTCGCCTTTGTAACACATTCAAAAGCCAAATGTTGAACGTTGATAGCCGACAGATTGTGATTTATCATTTCGAAAACACAAAATGGTCGGTCTGGCACCTCTGTCTCCAACATCATCACTCTGGACGGCCTATGGCTTATCCTAGCAGACGATGGGATAGGTACAGCCTTTACACTGACTCTATTCTGCCAAAATATTTCCGTACCCGGAAGTGACCACCTGGATCGATTCCAGAAGTGCCGCCTTGGCCGATGCTGGGACCTTGTCCAGTATGGATGACAGTTCTGCAGTGTTTTTGGCAGAATACTGCTGTACAATTTTTAGCAAAACTGGATCTTGAATGCTGGTGAGTGATGTCGGCGAACTAATCGAGCCAGAGACGGTGGTCGGAACGGGTGTAATGGATGCTTCAGGCGATTGGGGAGGTGTAGTGGACAGCGAAGGAGCGGCAGCTATGGCTCCCTTATTATCATTTGCTTGTTGTATGGCATCAACAGTGACATTTGATTGTTCTGGTAGTAATCCGGATGTTGCCGCTGACTCGCCCTGCTTGGCACCGCTGCCGAACGTCAGTGTGCGAGTAGGTGCTGCGATGGCAGACAGCATGTTCAAGTCTTCACTGAACTGTCGTGTAAGATCTTCCGTGAGCATCACGTTGCCAGATTTTGCGGCGTAGACGATTTCACCAACTCTGTGGTCGGCAAATGTGGCATAAAGCCGGGCTTTGGCTGACTGCGAAGGCGCCAGTGTGAGTTGGACGCTTTCGAAAGTTCGTTTGACCTGATAAAGCGGTTGACCAGGCATACTGTTACTCGACGCCGCTACCACTCCACCTGTGCTTGTGAGAAGCAATACACCTATGGTGGATGCAATGTTGGCCCAACCCCAGCGCCAGGCAATCAAGGGGTGTTTGGGCGCAATGTTATCGTGAAGAGCGCTGTGGAACTCATAGCGGGCACGCGCACGAAAGGACGGATCAGGTAGAATCTTACTGACCTTATGCGTTGCTATGATGGTTTCCAGCAAGGGTTTTAACTCTGCTGAATGCTGTTGGTATCTCGTCAGGCAGACATCTATAGGCAGGTCTTCTACAAGCATGCGCTCGAGACAATCATTGAGGGCGTCTGCCATCTGTTTATCGTGCTTTTTGTTATTAATCATGGTTTCCAACTGGTATCATCATTTTTCTCATGGCCACAACAGCGCTGTGTTGCAAAGCTTTCACTGCCCCCTCGCTCTTGCCCATAAGCCGGGCTACTTCAGCCACCGAGAGGTCGCTGCTGAAGCGTAAAGCGATGACTTCCTGCTGCGCCCTGGTCAGTTGTCTGGTGGCTTTCACCAGATGCTCGATGTCGGCTTTCAACTCGGTTTGACGCTCAGGATTTTCATTCGGGTCACTCGGAGTTATCTCCTCTGTAATTTCACAGGACGGTTGGCGGCTCGATTTCCGGAAGTGATCCACTACCTGATTGTGGGCAATCCGATAAAGCCATGCCGAAAAGGGTACATTCTGCCATTTATAAGACTTCAAAGACTTGAGTGCTTTCAGAAAAACCTGCTGTGTCATATCCTC
>CAZUXO010000266.1:0-3149 GCA_964624325.1 uncultured Dehalococcoidales bacterium | reverse complement strand
CTACAACCCTGGTACCCTCTCCGAGGACCCTACCGGCAGCCGTGACATGCTCAAGAAACTTTACCAGCAACTATTCCCCAAGAGCGTCCGTCATGACCTCGGTGAATACTACACACCCGACTGGCTCGCTGAACACGTCCTTAACGAACTCGGCTACGTCGGCAACCCCGACAAACGCCTGCTCGATCCCGCCTGCGGTTCGGGCACCTTCCTCGTCATGGCCATTAACCACATCCGAAAATGGTACGACGAGAATCGCGAACGCTGCCGTTTCGACGAAAGCGAACTTGGTCGCAAAATCCTCGCCAATGTGATCGGCTTCGACCTCAACCCGCTGGCAGTCATGGCCGCTCGTACCAACTACCTGATCGCTATACGCGACCTCATCGGACATATGGATAAGGTGGAGATTCCGGTTTATCTGTGTGATTCAGTTATAACGCCTTCGGAATACGGGGGGCTATTTGTAGGTGGCCTTGGTAAGGCAAAGGAGTTCAAGACCGCTGTTTCGAAGTTCATAATACCTGACGAGATTTCCACCAATCAGGAATTGGTAGCGAAGTATGCCGAAGAACTTGAGTTCTGCGTTCGTAATGGATTCTCTCCCACTGAATTTGTCCAACGATGTCGAGACGATAATATCCCGCTCGCACTGGAATCGTTACACCGTGACCTCTACCAGGAACTCGTCGAACTTGACAAAGCCAATAAAAATGGCGTCTGGGCACGGATCATAAAGAACGCCTTTGCACCACACTTTGTTGGGCGATTTGACTTTGTTGCAGGTAATCCTCCATGGGTCAACTGGGAATACCTACCGTCAGAGTATCGCCAAAGTATCATCCCCCTATACGAAAACACATACGGACTGTTCCCGCACAAGGGACTACGTCGCAGACACGGTAGTGCTCGGATTGATATTTCGAGCCTTTTCACGTACGTATCTACCGACAGGTATCTCGGAGAGTCAGGGCGGCTTGGATTCCTAATCACCGAATCAGTCTTCTCAACTGATTCGGGTAAGGGTTTCCGCCATATGACCTTGCCGCGAGGCACGCCAATGAAAACCTACAGGGTTGATAACATGGTTTCTCTTAAGCCCTTTGAAGGCGTTGGAAACAGAACCGCCGCAGTTTTCATCGAAAAAGGAAAGAAAACGGATTTTCCAGTGCCCTATTATGTTTGGACTAAACGCCCCGGTGCTGAATCCGTTAACATGGACTCACAGTTGAGTGAAGTCATTAAGAATACACTGCGAGAAACACAACAAGCGAAACCCGTCCGCTCAACTGATATCACCTCGCAATGGAGCGCAGGAGGAGATTCGATCGATGACGTTCGCCAGGCCCTTTCTGGTTCAAGCAGATACAAGGCGCATGCAGGCGTTTGCACCTGGTTGAACTCAGCCTACTGGGTAGACATTATCCGCTCGGTAGGTGCAGACGCATTGCTCGTACGAAACATAACAGAGCGGGCTAAACTTCCGGTTGAGGAAACAACAGCGCAAATTGAGAGCCAGTTCGTTTACCCTCTTTTAAGGCCAAGAGATATGCGCAGATGGTTTACAAAGCCATCTGCGTATATCATCGTTCCTCAAGACCCGGAAAATCAAGCGCACGGAATTTCAGAAGCTGTCTTCAGACGGACGGCGCCGAAGACCTATGAGTTCCTTAACACGTTTCGCAGACAACTCTCAAGTAGAGCTGGCTACAAGAAGTACCTCGAACCTCAAGGCGAGCCCTTTTATGCACTTTATGACATCAAGAGATACACCTTTGCCGAGCATAGGGTTGTCTGGCCGCGAATAGCCTCAAGGATTAATGCTGCTGTACTATCTGGTGGACAAAAACAGGTAATCCCACAAGAGACCATCATTATGACCAACACTGCGTCTGCCGAAGAGGCGCATTATCTTTGTGCATGCCTTAACAGTTCGCCGTCGCAATTCTTCTTAGCATCCTATTCACAGCTTGGGGGGAAGAGCTTTGCCTCGACCCAAATCCTCGAATATTTACAAGTTCCTTCCTTTGATTTAAAAAATACCGCCCATCACAAGCTCTCTGACCTGTCCCAACGTTGCCATGCTGCTGCGGAGGCTGGAGACGATGTCAATCTGATGAAAGTAGAAGGCGAAGTCGATGAAGCTGCTGCAGAGCTTTGGGGCGTTTCGGAACATGTTCTTGAGACAATACAAGAAGCGCTGCACAAACAATGGAGCTAAGAAAACCGATGCCGAACGGAAGAACAACACCACTTCATGTCGATTATATAGACAACTTCGAGACCACGGCGCTCGATGCCGTCCGTGAGCTCGCCGCCGACGCCGAGCGAATAGATATCGCCGTAGCATTCCTCTCATTTCGCGGCTGGATAGATCTCAAACCATGCCTGACATCGTTCGTGAGCAGAGGAGGTGTACTCCGCTTTGTCGTCAGGCGTGATGTTAGACAAACAAGTTCAGAGGCTATCGAAGAATTGTTCCTTTTGGAGAATACACAAGTTTCTTTTGGTCTCTCGGACACCAGCTTCCATCCCAAAGATTACCTATTTCATTCAAGAGCCGGCCAATGTCTTGCTGTGATAACCTCATCAGCCAACGCAACTTACTCAGGACTAACACACAATGATGAGGGAGGCGCTATTGTCACACATTCAGATGTGGAAAATGATGAGGCTGCGAATAAAGCAATAGGCATTTTTAACCGGCGGTGGGAAAATGCAACCATAATTGATGAAAAAATACTTACTGATTTTAAAAATGCTGCCATGAAACCAGAATTTGGCGAAGGCGACCTGGTGCGAAGCACCAATGAACTCTTCAAGAGCTATGGGATCGGACGGATTCAAAAAGCCCGAGGACCACAGGTAAAAGTAGAATTCAATCCATCTGTTTTCATGCAACCCCCCTATAGGTCCGAAAACAAAATACTTCAACTTGAGGAGGTTGAGAAGGTTGATGCCCCAATAGAACGTGCCTGCCGGGAGGTATGGGAAGAACCGTGGCGCTTTGAATTGAGAATGATGGCTGCCAGATTCCTTACGAGCAATAAAGGTGGCCAACTGTCAAATGCACGTACCCAAATACTCCCTCACCAAATTTTAGCAGCCTACAGGGTTGTCTCAAGTCTATTAAGAAGATATTTATTGGC